>NZ_JACJOR010000054.1:0-6297 GCF_014695615.1 Leptolyngbya sp. FACHB-711 | reverse complement strand
GTGGTTCGTGCTCAAGAATTGGATGCGTCAACGCTGGGATGAATTTGATAGCTTTCGCGATTGTGTCGATGCTGCCTTCAACCATTGTTCGAACGTGTATCCGTAAAGCTATAAATAGCGCTGAGGAACTCATACTGTTCTCGACTTCAGCGATTAAGATCAGCAAGATTTGCACGTAGCTCAGTTAGAATCCATGCAACACAAAAGAGGGCACAGCGAGCGCACCCTCCTTGATGAATAACTAAATTCAGGTCGTCGGCTTAGTGAGGCACCTCTTCGCCGTTAAGCGTTTCTTCGCCCCTTTTGAGCCTTGCTGTAACTCATCGCTTAGCCCTTGCCTTAACGAAAGACTTAAGACTTGGGTGTCCTTAGCCTCCTGCCACTGCTGGAACGATGCTGACTTCATCACCCGTTTGCAGCGAGGTGTTCTGTCCATCCAGGAACCGAATATCTTCGCTGTTGACGTAGAAGTTAATAAAGCGACGCAAATTACCCTGCTCGTCACAGAGCCGGGTTTTGATGCCGGGAAAGCTCTGCTCCAAAGAGTCAAGCAGTTCGGCGATCGTTTGCCCTTCACATTCGATCGTGGCTTGGTCGGCAGTAAATTTTTGCAGCGGAGTCGGGATCAGAACTTTAACAGCCATAGTTATTTTCAGAAATCTCAGAAATCAAGGTCAATCATAAGCCTTTATTATCAGGCAAAACTAGACAAGAACCTGCTGCCATTCCAGGCGATCGAGGGTTCGAGACCGCTCCAGTGCCCGCTCGAAACTATCCAGCTTGGGTTCGATCGTCAGCGGCTCACCAATGTAGCCCTGTACCGCTTCCTGAGTCTTCAGACCGTTGCCCGTAATGTAAACCACCGTGGTTTCTTCGGAGTCAATTTTGCCTGCTTCGACCAGCTTTTTCAAGGTAGCGATCGTTGTGCCACCTGCGGTTTCAGTGAAGATGCCTTCGGTTTCTGCCAGAAGCTTGATGCCTTCTACGACTTCCTGATCATTCACCGATTCAATATTGCCATTCGTCTTGCGGGCGATATCCAGCGCGTACACGCCATCTGCCGGATTGCCGATCGCGATTGATTTAGCAATGGTGTTGGGCTTCACCGGGGTAATAAAGTCGCGCTCCTCGCGGAATGCTTGGGCGATTGGAGAGCAGCCTTCAGCCTGGGCACCGCTAAACCGGACAGTCTTATCTTCGACCAGTCCCAGCTTGACGAATTCCTGGAAGCCCTTATAAATCTTAGTGAAGAGTGAACCAGATGCCAGAGGGGCAACAATGTGATCGGGCAACTGCCAGCCCAACTGTTCAGCGACCTCGTAGCCCAGCGTCTTGGAACCTTCAGAGTAGTAGGGGCGTAGGTTGATGTTTACGAAGCCCCAGCCATGGGTATTTGCAACTTCCGAGCAGAGGCGATTCACCTGATCGTAATTGCCGTGAACTGCTATCACCGTAGGACCATAGATCAGCGTACCTAGCACTTTTCCAGCTTCCAGGTCGGAGGGGATGAACACACAGCAGTCAAGTCCGGCATGAGCGGCGATCGCTGCCGTCGAGTTTGCCAAATTTCCGGTGCTGGCACAGGAAACGGTCGTAAAGCCCAGTTCACGCGCACGAGTTAGCGCAACCGATACCACCCGGTCTTTGAAGCTCAGAGTGGGCATATTCACGGCATCATTTTTGATGTAGAGGTTTTTGATGCCCAAACGACGTGCTAGACGGTTTGCTTTCACCAGCGGAGTAAAGCCAGTGCCTACATCGATCGGGTTGTTAGTAGCGACGGGCAGCAGGGGACGATACCGCCAGATAGATTTAGGTCCGGCTTCGATTGATTGCCGCGTCACAAGCCGGCTCAGCGCACTGTAGTCATAGGCGACCTCCAGTGGACCAAAGCAATATTCGCAAACGTGGAGTGCTTTAGGTTCGTACTCTGCACCGCACTCTTTACACTTCAGAGCCGTAAAGGTAGCAGCGGTTTGGGTGGGGTCGATCGCCTGGGTCATGAACTTCTTCCTCTCTAAATGCGCTCTCTTGAGTCAACTCAGCAGATCAATAAACCGTTAGCCAATCAAACCCTGTCGCGTTTTCTGACCAACTAAAACGGATGCTATCACAGGCGAAAAATACCGTCAAATATACCCGACTATTTTTGTCGGGTTTGATTTGGGATAATTCAGGATTGCTTCGGGATTGATAAAGCGATATTTAACCCCCACTTACGGGCGGAATGAGGACAAGTTCGTCGCCTTCCTGCAAAACGGTCTCCGGTTCCACAAACTGAAGATTTACGCCGAAGCGAGTCAGACTGCGCCACTGTTCTAATTCAAAGTGTTCGCTGATGAGTCGATCGCGAACCTGCGCTACGGTTGACTCTGTTGGAAGTTGCAGCACCAGTTCCGAGGTTCCATAGGCTTCTTGATAGGCAGCAAAGAGCTTGACGATTACTGTAATTGAGGTGCGATCGTTCATTGATATCTGGTCTCCAACTTGATTTCAACCCTGGCATACTGAATAAAGTATCCTGCAAGCTTCTAACAAAAAGCTCTTATGCTCGGCTCCTTTCAGCAAAGTACACTGCGGATTGAACTCGATGCCTCAGCGCAGCAAATCCACGACAGTCTGCTCCTTCCGGCTCAGTTTCGTCGCTGGCTTTCTCCCCAAACGTTTTCACAGGGGTTGCCTGAAACGCTGCATTCAGGACTTTCGTTTACAAGCTGGATTGGTCCAGTTGTGATTCAGCATCAGGTTGATCGGGCAGCCCCTAATAGTCTGCGCTTTTTGCTAAGCCAGGGGATTGATGGTTATCACGAATGGTATTGGGGGGAGGGCTGGGTGCAGTCGCGCCTTGAGGGAGTTTCGCTGCTGCCGCTGAATTTGGGACAAACGTTAAGCCTGCTGCGCCTAAAACAGTTTCTTGCAAGCTGAATTCACGCTTCAGGTCAGCAAAGGAAACTATCTCGGCTTAACGACCAGTACCGAGCAACTTGCCTCTTCAACGACCTGGTTGCTCACCGAGCCTTTGAGAATGCGCGTCATTCCTGTCAAACCTCGACTGCCAATGACAATCAAATCAGCGTGATGGATATTGGCTAAGCGCACAATCTCTTCCGCAGGTTCGCCGCGCACAATTTCGATTTCGCTTTTGCAGGGCAGATCTGCTTGATAAGCCTGCAATTTTTCTAGCGAATGATAAGAAATTTCTTCCGCGTCAACCGGGGGGCGATCGGCTGCGATGTCAGGATTTGCGTCAGAGTTCACTAAAACATGCGCCAGAACAACATGAGCATCCTGCGGTAGGGAAAGCTGATGAAGTGCTTTAATGACCAGTTCCGATAAGTCTGAACTATCGAGCGCAACTAGAATTTTGTTCAGCATGATTCTTCAGCCTGGAATTTCCCAGAACGATCGCTTGCCTGTCCAGTGTCGCGGGTTCAGCCTGAAAATTCAATCAACTTTGACCAAAATCAACTTTGACCAGAATAAAGCTTAAGCGTCCCGTGCTCCTATCTACCCTTCCTGATCGCCTGCATCCTTTTGAACTCTGAATCGTACTGAGTCTGCGTGCGAAGGCAGCCCTTCGGCAGTTGCCAGCGCATCGATCGCCCCTGCCACGTTCTGGAGTGCCTGCGGCGAGTATTGAATCAAGCTGGAATGCTTCAGGAAGGTTTCGACGCTGAGAGCAGAGGCATAGCGGGCAGAACCGGAAGTTGGCAAAGTGTGATTGGGTCCAGCAAGATAATCGCCAACGGCTTCAGGGGTAGAATTGCCCAAGAAAATTGCTCCCGCATGGCGAATATACTCCAATAGGCTCCAGGGGTCTTCGACTTCCAGTTCCAGGTGTTCTGGAGCGAATTCATTAGATAGTTCGGCGGCTTGTTCGAGGGAGTCTACGACAACGACCAGACCGTAGTGAGCGATCGCCTTTTCGGTTAGCAATCGGCGCGGGTGGTTGAGCAACTGCTGCTTCACTTCGACCACAACATTCATTGCCAGATCAGTATCAGTCGTGAGCAGAATTGCTGCTGCCATTGGATCGTGTTCTGCCTGCGCCAGCATATCGACTGCGACGTGGACTGGATTGGCGTGACCATCGGCAATGATCAGGACTTCAGAGGGACCCGCGAGGGAGTCGATACCAACCGTGCCGTAAACCAGCTTTTTCGCCAACGTCACGTAAATATTGCCCGGCCCCGTAATCACGTCCACTTTGGGAATTGTTTCGGTTCCGTATGCC
The DNA here is from genome assembly GCF_014695615.1 of Leptolyngbya sp. FACHB-711. Taxonomy (NCBI): domain Bacteria; kingdom Bacillati; phylum Cyanobacteriota; class Cyanophyceae; order Leptolyngbyales; family Leptolyngbyaceae; genus Leptolyngbya; species Leptolyngbya sp. FACHB-711. The sequence continues at coordinate 2,063 of NZ_JACJOR010000054.1, read as the reverse complement.
AGTGCGCCGATCGCCTGTGCCCCTCCAACACGATAAATTTCCTGTACCCCGGCTTCCTGTGCTGCTACCAGAACGGCAGGGTTAATCGTCTTATCTGGGCGAGGCGGAGTCACCATTGCGATGCGGGGAACCTGCGCGACCTTCGCCGGAATGGCGTTCATAATCACCGTGCTAGGATAGGAAGCCCGTCCCCCCGGCACATACAGCCCCGCACGATCGACCGGCGTGTAGCGTTTGCCTAAAACGACCTCATTTTCGCCAAACTGCACCCAGCTTTTGGGCACTCGCTGGCGGTGAAAGGCTTCGACCTGACGACAGGCAAGCTGGATTGCTTCCAGCAACTCTTTGGAAACCTGCTGATAAGCAGCTTCTAGCTCCGAGCCTGTGACCCGCAACTCTCCTGGCTCTAGCATGAGTTGGTCAAATTCTTCGGTGTAGTGCAGCAATGCCCGGTCACCCTGCCGTTTCACTGCCTGCAAGACTTCTCGAACGGTTGCCTCTTTATGAACGACCTGATCATCATGAGTGCGATCGCAGATCCGTCGCAGTTCGGTGAGTGCTTCAGCCCGCTGATGAATGATTCGCAGCATCGCCACAATGGGTAAGGATAGAAAGCCTGGAACTGCCTGAGGTTGACACGGTGGGTTTGCGATCCCCAGAGAACCGCAGATGGAACCGCGAACCTGACTGAACCGATTATGTCTTCTAGCTTAACCGGATTTTTAGAGGATATGTGTCTAGAAAGATGCGAGTTTAGCCTATGTTTATGGCAAATGCTTTGCTAAGATGGTAGATCGCTGGAATGATGCCCGCCTGAGATTCTTGGTCTCAAATTTGTACTGTCTAGAAGTTGAAGTGGTAGATAGCTGTGGCAAATATTAAGTCTGCAATTAAGCGCGTCGAAATCGCGGAGCGCAACCGCCTGCGGAACAAGTCCTATAAATCCGCTGTAAAAACCCTGACGAAGCGTTATATCGAGGCTGTGAACAAGTACACGGTGGATCCAACGCCTGAAGCAAAACAGGAAGTGCAGCAGCGGATGTCGGCTGCCTACAGCAAAATTGACAAAGCCGTCAAGCACGGTATCTTGCATCCTAACAATGGCGCACGTAAGAAGGCACGTCTGTCGAGAGTGTTCAAAGCAAAAGCAATGGCATCGACCGCGCCAGCCACCGCATCGACTGCATCGGCTTCCTTAATTTAGAAGGGCAATTACCTTAATTTAGAAGGGCAATTACCTTAATTTAGAAGGGCAATTACCTTTCGGGGGCGGCGGAGCGATCGGCAAAAAGCCAAATAGTGCTACTGAATTGCGGCATGGCTGTCTTGGGGCGGCGAGCTAGATACAGTGAGCTAGATACAGCAAGCTAAATTATCAGTGACTCTTGGGGAATGGGCTCCCGTCTGTTCAGTCCTACAGAGGGATACCTATTGCACGGAGCGGGTAAGGACATCTACCCCATAAAAAGGGTTACTGGTTGCAATTGCTGTTCTTTAAGATCAAAATTTTGCCCTCATTTTGTCGCTCGGCAACACCCAACAGGTCAAAAGTTGACAGGTTAAAAGTTGGAGCCAATCAGGTTATTGAATCATGCAGTTAATCGACACCCATGTTCACCTTAACTTTGATAGCTTCCAGCCTGACTTAGAGGAAGTCGCTCAAAACTGGCGCAAGGTAGGCGTTGCCCAACTGGTTCACTCCTGTGTAGAGCCTGCGGAATTTGAGCAGATTCGGAGTATTGCGGATCGCTTTCCCGAGCTCTCGTTTGCAGTGGGTTTGCATCCATTGGATATGGACAAATGGACTCCCGACACAGCCGATCAAATTCGGTCGCTAGCTCAATCTGACCCCCGCGTAGTTGCCATTGGCGAAACCGGGCTAGATTTCTACAAGGCAGACGATCGATCGCAGCAGGAGCTTGCATTTCAGGAACAGTTAGTGATCGCCCGCGAACTCGAGTTGCCGGTGATTGTTCACTGTCGTGATGCAGCTGCTCCAATGACAGATTTGCTGCGCGAGTGGGCAAAGTCGGGGACGATGAAAGGGGTGATGCACTGCTGGG
>NZ_JACJOR010000539.1:0-17068 GCF_014695615.1 Leptolyngbya sp. FACHB-711 | reverse complement strand
AAACAGGTATGTCCTCGCCGATTTGTTGACCGCAAACCTTAACGGTTGTAATGCCCTGGGGTGCTAGCTTATTCAAACCTCGCGCAATGAAGCTAACAATCTTCTGCTGTTCCGGCGGCACCAGAAGCAGGGGCATAAAGCGGAGTGCCGCTGTCTGTTCCCAGGTCTGCTCCTTCGTGCATCTTCTCAACTCCGGTGATGGGGTGAGCTCGCATTCCGAAGTTAGAGGTCACTGGGATTCCTACCACTTCCCCACCGTCATAGATGCCGGGAAAATCCACATTCACGACTTGAGCAGGTGTGGAACTGCTATCACCCTTAAACGGGTTCACGCTGCCGATCGCGTCCGTGATGGCGTTCTTGAGAACGATCGCCGTACAGACCAACACAAATAACCCTGTACTGGTTAGCCCCTTGGAGCGTAAGCCATCTGTAAGGTTTGATGTCTGGATACCCCGCTGTTTGCGGCGGAGAACACCATTATCGTACTTTATAAGTCTGGTTCAGTTCCATTTCAGTTAACCAAGCTGCTAGCAAATGGCTCGAACCTATCTTGAATCAAGACATTAGAGCAATACATAGGTAATGAGCAGAGTTGGTTTTAACTCTGTTTACGCATCGTATATCAAATTATTCTCTACGGTTGAACTGCAAATCATGGCGGAATTAGAAAAAATAGAGAATCAAGTACAGACCCCATACAACTACCCATCCGAAGCCGATTACATACAAATCTTGGAACGATTTGCTCTCTATAGCGAGCGTGGCTGGAAGGGGAACTATCTCGGCGATCCTCAACTGGGTTACTTTGGCGATCCAGACAATGACGAGAGCGGGATGCGCTCAATGGGCAACTACATCTTCACGACCAGTTTGCTTGCCAGCGATCCAGCCTACAATCCTAATATCAGCGGTATCGAACAATCAGTCTTGCTCGATCGAGCCAAATGCTGTCTCAATTACATGACTCGCAGCCATGTGACAGGTGATATTCCCTGTGGCAATGGTCGCCAGTGGGGAAATGCATGGCAGTCAGCCTGGTGGACAACCAAGATGGCGTTGGGAGCGCAGTTAATCTGGCACACACTCAGCCAGGAGCAGCAAAGGGCAGTAGAACGAGTTGTAGTATTTGAGGCATCCCGGCATTTAGACCGCATCGTTCCCAGTGGGTTGGCGGAAGATACAAAAGCTGAGGAAAATGCTTGGGATACAGAAATTCTGGCAACCGCGATCGCTCTATTTCCGCAGCATCAGCAGTGCGAAGGGTGGCGAGAAAAGCTGATTGAATTTAGCCTTAATACCCTTTCGGTTGCTCAGGATCATCACTCTCAGGTGTGGGTTGATGGTAAACAACTGAAAGAGCAGGTCTACACCGTTAACATTTATTCAGACTATACTCTGGAAAATCACGGAGCCTACCATTTTTGTTACGTTGCTAGTCCCCTTGTGTCTGTTACCTGGAGTTACTATGCTCTACTAAGCACAGGACAGCCGATTCCAGAAGCACTGTTTCACCACGTTAAAGATCTGTGGAATCGAGTTAAAACCACTTTTCTAGACAATCGCTTTGCTTACATCGGTGGAAAAGACTGGGCTCGATATACCTACGGACTTTACTTCATCGTGCCGGTGCTGGTCTTATTGCAGAACAAGTATGAAGACACAGATGCTCGGACGATCGAAGTCTCCCGTATCTGCACCTTGGCAAGTGAACAACAAGACAACCAGGATGGCAGTTTTTTTGGTCAACGAGTCACCCGCAACCGATTGTTCGGTCAGAGCGCGAAGTACGAAACTGATTGTTATGCCGATTTAGGGCTTGCTTACTTGCTGCACCGCCGGTTACAGACCACTAAGCAGATCACTCCGCCCCAGGAATTTGCTCAACGGATTAGTGGTCGCACGATGGGACAGGAAGCTAGTATTTGCTGGGTGAGAACCCCAGAATTGTTTGCATCGTTTTCCTGGCGAACACTAACTGATCCTTTTCCAATTGCGCTATTTATTCCCAGCGGTATGGACAACGCCGCAGAATGGACAGCTAACAATCTGCTAGGCAGAGTTACTGTTTTGGGAATACAAAGTGCAGTCTCCATTCGTTCGATGCAAGCAACAGGTGACGGCTTTATTGTTAAGGGAACGATTTCATATCGTTCTAGACAACGAGAAGCCTTTGTACATGAGTTGTCCTATGAGGTGAGACCAGGGCAAAAACTGGCAATTGTAGAAAGCCGCTTTATTGCCCGCAGTAAGATTATGGTAATCGCACAGGAAGGTCTAAGATTGGCGATAGCCAACGATCGCTTCAATGACTACGAGCGCCATTTCAAATGGGATACTGGCAGTGCTACGATTAGCTTCGATCCCACGACTCAAGCTCAGAATCATCAGAATCAACTTAAATCTGGTTTATTGGCTCGCTTGCAGCGCAAGGCGGTCAAATTACTTAACCTGAGAGTGGTGAATTGGCAAATGGGACAGAATTGGGTGAATGTAGATGACAAGTTGGGAATTGTTCAGCTTCATAATTATCAGCATCAGACCCAATGTGAATGGTTCAATCTAAGGCAAGAACTCGATCGCAACACTCCCAATAGCTGCCTTCACTATGATATCCTCAACTACCCCAGACCTACTTTGCGTCCCCAAATCAGGCAATCAAACGAGGTTTTGCTGCACACTAAGTTTTTGGTTGTAGCAGGGACTGCCGCAGAAACCGAAGGGATTGCTCATTCTTCCTCGATTGATCGAGTACGCATTGATTAACGATGATCATTAGGGCGGGTTTTAAAGGTCTTGCCGCCCCCCGATGAATTGCTCTACAGTTTCTGATCGAAATAATGTAGCCCACTCCAGTCGCTTCTCTGATTGTGCGATTGATATCGCTAACTCACTCCGATCGTTGATCATTGCTAAGCTGGTGTGCTTCCAGTTCAGCCCGTCTAAACCCATCAAAGCAGGCAGGAATGCCCAGACTAATATCTTGCTGCTTCTTGCCAATCCCATTTTTTGCGCGCAATGTCGCCCGAAGGTGAAGGGCTTTGCCGCGAATGCCAACACGGACAGGAATCGCGGCAGCTTTCAGCCGTTGATTAATTTGGGCGATTGCTTCCCTCTCATGCACTTCCCTAAATTTTCCCTAAAAAGTGCAGCAACAGTAGGCATTTTACGACAGTTTGAGACGATCAAATGCCAAGCAGAAAAGTGGCTGAAGCCTCGTGTTTCATAGATTTGAGCAATTTTTGAGCCCAAAGAGCGTCTGCTTTGTAAGCAGGATGTCAGCGGTTCGAGTCCGTTAACCTCCATTCAACAAACTGAATTTGCAATACAATGCTTTTCTTCATTTGAGGAAGTGACTGCTGTTGTAGTGCAAACTCGTAAAGCGATTACTGTTGGTTAAGCCGATTGCCAATCGCTAATTCGTGTTTAAAGGGGCAGTCCTTCAGGAAGTCACACGCTGAAAAGGCTATATCCTAGAGCGATTAGACCGATTAAGCTCACTAAGCCCAATCCCTGACGGAAATAGTTAACACCTGAGAAGAGTTCCAGCCATGCCCAGCTGTATAAAGTGCCAAACCCGACTAAGCCTGACAGAATTCCAATCGTGCCATTTGGAGCCACAAAATGGAGCAACGTGGCTGCTGTTCCAACGAGGATTGGCAGGTTGGGCGGCTGAATAATCACAATGTTACCGTTACTGTCGCGAAAGATGCGATCGAACAGCGATCGTTCATTTGCCTGAGCGGACTCGAAATCGCGATTGAATTGAGATGACATTGGCTTTGCTAAGAAACGACTAGATATGATGTTAGTGCGGTCTCATCAGGCAGAACCTATATCAGACGTTAGATTAGCGTTTGTCCGCAGGTGTAGTCACTGAGGCGTTAAGCCCCGTAGTCGCATTTGAAAAACTTTGCTGATATAAGGCTGGGACGATCGCAACTTGTCTTTTGTCCTGCATTACAAATTTCTTTGGCTCTTGTTCCCCCTGATCTTCGTTGGGCATTCTGTAGATAGGGTTAGACAGAGCAATTTCCTAAACCATGCCTAAAACTGCTGCTAAAGCCAAGTCAGCGATGCCTAAAACTGCAAAGCCAGCCAAACCAAAAACACCTGCCCCCCTCAACTCGCTCCTACAAAACGAGATCGCTCGGCTCTCAGAAATACATGGAATAAACACCTCTGCTTTAGAGGAATTTGCTCAGTTTGTAATTACCAATCACAAAGTAGTAATTAAGCCGCCAAAAGTTAAACCACTCAGTTTAGCGCAACTTAAGGCAGCCATTTATCAGCATTTCTCGGTCAAGAATACAACTGAGCTGAAAAAATCTGGTGCATTTAAGATGGCAACCGATGGCATGGATGGGCTGAATTTGAGTGTCAAGGAAGGTTGGAAAAAACTCTATCGTAAGTTCATTGGAATTCTGCCAGAAGAGGAGAATCAACAGGGATACGGCTGTATTAATGGCATTAATATTTTCAATTACTTCAAGCCGTGGCAGGTCTTTGGTCTCGATCCTCAAACTGCAACACAACAAGACATTAGAAACGCTTACCATCGCTTGAGCAAGATTTACCATCCTGATGCTCCTGAGACGAGCGATGCGGTCATATTTGACTGTCTCACCATCATGTACAAGAGCATCAGCGCAGAGGCGTGAATCATGGCTACCAAGAAGACAGGGTTTACGATCCGCGAAGCTGAACTCGCTACTGCTCTAGAAATTACACATCAGAAACTAGACGAGATTGTTACCTTCTTCGATGCTGATTCAAGCGATCAATGGGAACTGCGCGAGAATGAGCATTTTATCTATCTCAACAAGACTTTAGGGGAACGGCTCTTCTCTGAGCAGGGAGCTTATGCGATCGCGAAATACATGGATGAGAAGACACCGAAAAGTATTTGGGCACTCATTACAGAATTTATTACGAGACATAAAGAAAAGATTCGCAATGCCTTTATTAGCCGAAAAATTCAGGAAAACTGTAGTTCACTCACAATTAGAAATAGCCGTCACTTTCTCTCAAAAAAAGATGTTGTAAGTATTCTTTGCACCAGTCCAGCACGTCTGAACAAAGCATTCGATGACATTCAAAAATCGTATGATCCCATGAAGATCTACGAAGATTTTGACGATATTGATAGCGTTCGGTATTATTCGCTATCCGGCTTCTACAAACTATCTCAAAATCTTGCTAAAACTTTGAGGGTTAAAGATCGACAAGGTTGGTGTGGGGCGATCGAGATTGTAGGCAGGAGAACCTTCAAACTCATCATTGATGCACAGGCAGCACAGCAGAAAAAAATTGATGCTGCTATGGAAGTTGCTAAAAAGCGAGATGGTAAACGTTGTCAAATTACTGGAAAAGCTTACGGAAAGCATAGCAAAAACGTCCAAATTGTCGCGCATCATATTTTTTCAAAGGAGCACTATCCTCATCTTGCGGCTTGTGTAGATAATCTCATTGCCCTGACTCAAGAAGTACATCAGGACTTTCACACGTGGAATGGTGGTTCTCGAAAACCTTGCACTGTTGATCATCTGATTCAATTTGTTAGCGAACTATATCCTGACAACTACGAAGTCGTTCTGCGACTTAATCAGGTCAAACAAATACTAGATCCACCATCTAGCAAGGCAGCTTAATCTACCAATCTGCGGCTGCTCAAAACCTTGGCATTGCAAAGGCAATTTGCAGCCACAAAATCCTACCATTGAATCCGAAAGACGATCGCCCCTACGAGAAAATGCGCTGGGCGGTGGGCGGATACCAGCGTTTGTATAGGCGCATCAGTTCGCCCGGAAGTGGTTGAATTGGGGGTGCGTTTTCGCGGATGTTGAGTGATGGACTCCAGGCATAGCTATCGCAGAAGCCTTTTCGTTCTAGTTCAATCACACACTGATCCACAGCATGGGGATTGCCCAGCAGCACAATTTTCACCGCCTGTCGCTCAAATCGCTCATGCAGAAGCCAACCGACAACCGTTTGCGGCTCGATAAGGTAAGCCATATTCAAGATCTCCTAGGGTAAGAACCCTAGAGATTAAACCGAAGACTTTCAAACATGACTGACAAGCCAAAACTTATAACCGCGCTATCAAAGTTTTTCTCTGGTCGTAATACGAATTGATATTTGCTTGTTAATTGGCTTTCCAAACCTCATTCCAGGGATCTTGAAATGCTGGGATAAGTTTTTTTTGAAATCGGGACTCAAACTGCTGACGAAAAACTTCTGGCAGATTGAATAGAAAGATTGTTTCAACTCCTTCAGGGAGGGATTGAACGGAAAACGAATCTCCAACGGCTGGCAGCAATAGTAACTGGGTATTCGGTTTGAGCAGGTAGCTGAGGGAAATAAGACTGATCGGATAGTAGCTGAAAGCATCAGCAATGATGAGGGGACGATCGCTTTCATTAATTAAATTAGCAAGCTGATGGTAATTAGAATTCACATCTTTATTCCACCAGGTATTTGCTTGAGAATAGACCCCACAAGAGAGAATTCCTAACAGAATTAGCAGGGAGAAAACCAGCTTTGCAAAGCTAGACTTCCATTTTTGAGTTTCGGTTAAATAGGCTGATAGCAGATAAACGACTGCGAGTTGTAAGCCAACATAGCAAACAATAGGATATCGAATGACAGTGAGCCGCTGTCCCCCTAGCAGAAGATCTGGAAGCCATAGTATGAGGGCAGTGCTGCCCACAAAGGTGAGGATAAACCAATAGATTTTCTTGGGTGCATTGCGGCAAACCACAGACAGGGCATAACCTTGCAGAATCAAAATTGGGATTGCCAAAATATAGGCAAGGGAGTCACTAAACTTAGCGTTGAAATCAACAAAACTGCGGCTAAAGTTAAACGCTAAGGCTTGTAGGTAAGTTAGTGGTGCTGGCGAGATCGAAGTCCAACTTGTTGTCGCACTCAGCGTATCCCTCGATGTAATGATGAAGGATATCCAGGGAATAAAAAATAAAGCGACCAATAGCAGCGTGATGAAACAGGAAATCGTGCGTTTTCCCATCTGCAAGGGCAGTTTAACAAATCGATTATCTGAATCTACAAATAGAACATAAGCAAAATGACCGACCGCAACACCCAGCGTAAATAAAGCAGTGTAAGAGGCAACAAGCATTGATACGCCATACCATGCCCAATTGCGCCAGGAAGAGGAACGGATTGCCCGCAGCAGCAGCGCACTACAGACAAGCGTGAGAACTGTCCAGAAGCCAAACTGCCGCACTTCTTGTCCAAATACCAGGTGAAACGGGGAGACAGCAAACAGGGCGATCGCGACCCATCCGCTTAAGCGGGATTCAAATAGTTCCCAACAGAGCCAGTACAGTGCCGGAAAGATCAATAGGCTGAGCAGGGCTGAGAAGCTGCGAGTCACTGCCGGAGCCGTCCCCCACCACTGTGCCCAAAACCGCAGCAAGAGGTAATAAACCGGGGGGTGCTGCACATCTTCTGTGCCCTTTCGCACTACCATATCGCCCAAAGCCAAATCCGGGACAAAACGCTGATATGCCAGCAGATCGGCAGGTTTCGCCAGCGTATTTTTAAAGATGTCTTCGTTGAAGTACTTTCCGGGACGAGCCGTAATCACCGTTGAGGTATAAGCTTCGTCGTGCCAGTACACTTTGCGATCGAGGTGGGCAAAGCGAAAGCAAATTGCCAGCACCAGTAGGGCGATCGCGATAAAACGCACCTGTTGGAGGAGCTTCGGGTTTTTAGGCGGGGGTAGGGGCTTTCCTGTCACAGCAAAAGTTCCTGCGATAGCTGGTGAGCGGAGAGTGTTGGAGGAGTGTGAGAAGTCCTACATTGCCCGTAAATTCCTCAATGCTGGGGGACTTTGAATTCTGAAGGAAAGCTAGACTTTGAGGAATTTGAAACTGAAAGGAGAGTGATTTCCCCACAGTTGGGATAAGGGCGCAATTCGGGTCACAATCAGATTTGGGTCACAACCAGAATTGTTCAAATATCCTCTAAACTACATCCGTTCCAGTACCGGAATTCCTAATAGAGTAAGTCCCTGTTTGATGGTTCTGGCGGTGAGGTTAGAGAGAATAAGTCGAGAGGTGCGAAGCGGTTCTTCTGCCTGCAAAACAGGGCAGCGATCGTAGAACTGATTGTATTTCTGGCTCAATTCAAAAAGATATTGGCAGAGGCGATTGGCATGGAGTTCGGCTTCTACATCGCTCAGAATTTGGTCGAATTGCAGCAGGTGTTTTGCCAGTGCCAGCTCGGTTTCTTCTTGCAGGACGATCGGTGCATCGGCTCCCAGCTTAGAAAAATCAATTCCCCCCTTGCGGCTAATGCCCTGCACTCGCACATAGGCATACAGCATGTAGGGAGCCGTGTTGCCCTGAAGTGCCAGCATTTTGTCATAGCTAAACACATAGTTGCTGGTGCGGTTCTGGCTCAAATCAGCGTATTTCACCGCACTGATGCCCACTACCTGAGCGACGTGGTTAATAAACTCCTCTGATTCCTGCCGTTCCTCCGTTTGCAGCCGAGTAACGAGATCTTGCCTTGCCCGATCGATCGCCTCATCCAGCAGTGACCTGAGCTGAACCGTTTCACCCGATCGCGTTTTAAACTTTTTGCCGTCCTCGCCCTGCACAAAGCCAAACGGCACATGAACCAATTCCACCGTATCGGGAATCCAGTCTGCCCGCCGCGCCACCTGAAACACCTGAGCGAAGTGATTTGCCTGCCCGGCATCGGTAACGTAAATCATGCGATCGGCGTGATCTTGCTGAATCCGGTAGCGCAGGGCTGCCAGGTCGGTCGTCGCGTAGTTATAGCCGCCGTCCGATTTCTGAATAATCAGCGGTAACGGATTGCCGTCCTTATTCATAAAGCCTTCCAGAAAAACGCACTTTGCCCCCTGATCTTCGACCAGCAAGCCTGCTTTCTCCAGGTCAGCGACAACTCCAGGCAACAGCGGATTATAGAAAGATTCGCCCCGCTCCGTAATGTGAATGTCGAGCAGCTTGTAAATCACTTCAAATTCCTGGCGCGACTGCTCACAAAGCAATTGCCATGCTTTAACGGTTTCGGGATTACCTGATTGCAGCTTCACCACTTCGAGCCGAGAAGTCTCCCGGAAAGTTTCATCCTCGTCAAATCGCTGTTTTGCCTGTTTGTAAAATGCGGTCAAGTCTCCCAGATCAAGGGCTTCGGGCTGCGTCAGCGCCTCTGGATACGCCTCACGCAAATAAGTAATCAACATTCCAAACTGTGTGCCCCAATCGCCTACATGGTTGAGCCGCAGCACATCATGCCCCAGAAATTCCAGCACCCGTGCAAAGCTGTCGCCAATAATGGTCGATCGCAAATGACCGACGTGCATCTCCTTAGCAATATTCGGGCTAGAAAAATCTACGATCGTCCGCTGGGGTTCCTTTGTTTCAGGCACACCCAGGCGATCGTCGTTTTGCATCTGGCGAAGCTGAGATTCCAGGTAGGCAGGCTTGAGCGTCAGGTTAATAAATCCGGCTCCTGCTACAGTAGGCGGCTCAGAGATTTCGCTGACACTCAAGTGTTGAATGATTTGCTCGGCGATCGATCGCGGCGGTTGACCCAGTTTCTTCGCAAGCGACATTGCCACATTTGCCTGATAGTCGCCAAACTTTGGGTTGCTCGTTGGCACTAGCACCGGGTCGGTTCCTGCTAGCTCATCACCAAAGGCGGCTACCAATGCCTGCTCAAACTGCTGCTTTAACTGGGCGATCGTCGCATTCATCATGTCTCACCTGCCAAAACTACTGCCGCTTTTGTCTCTTTACCAGGATAGCGATCGCTTCGCGCTGCCGCCTCTGGCGGGTCGACTCTCTATCATTCAGCACTTTGGCATATTTGGGCAAGGTTAATAGACTTGTTCTCCGCCCCGATTGCTTCCACCGCTTGATGATGGGAAGGCAGTGTGATCACATCCTGGATAAATTCTCTCAAAAAGCCGCAATTCTACGGGACAATTGGTTCTCTTTCTGTTTTGCCTGCCGCGATTTCGGAAAATGCACGGAAGGAAGGAGCAGAATTGGACTTTTATTGTGAAATTATTCTTCGCTCTGTCTGAAATACCTGCAAAAGGCATATTTCCATGAAGCGCGATGGGTGTATTTCTACCATTTCTCAAGAGGCTGAACGTCATTTATGGTTGCCAGCATCAATTCTCCCGCTCAAGCCGTTTCATCCGTAGTTTCGTCAATCGATCTCATTGCAATCGCGAAGCAGTTTCGCAGCGATCCACAGCAAATTAAATTAATTCAGTGGCTTCAGGCATCAACCGGGCAGCAGCGACAGGCAGAATTCGCGCAAATGTGGCGTAACGGGGAAGAGAAAGGGACGATCGATTTTGTGCAGGTGTTTCGGTTTTATCAGGGTCGTCCGCACCAAAACGCTGCGCTGAAATGGCTTCAGCAAACTAGCCAGCCTAAAACCCTGGAAGGATTTGCCTGCATGTGGGGACGGATTCCTGCTGCTGGGAAGAACCGGGAACTGCGCCTGAATGTGCCCTACTACGAGCAAACCAACAATCTCTACGAGCCGCAGCGCACCTGCAACACCTCAAGCTGTGCAATGGTAGCGCGATTTCTGGGCGCGAAGATCTCGGGCGATGATGCCTATTACCAAATCGTTCGCAAGTACGGTGACACCACCGATCACGGGGCACAAACCAAAGCTCTGGCACAAGTCGGCATCAAATCGACCTGGAACACCAACCTCGGATACGATGACCTCGATCGCTCCCTGGAAGCTGGATTACCGATCGTCATTGGCATTCTCCATCGTGGCACGCTGCAAAGCCCCACTGGAGGACATATGATTGTCGTCGTCGGCAGAACACCCAGTCATGGCTACATCTGTCACGATCCTTATGGCAGTCTGCTTGACCCAAACGGCGGCTACACGGGCGCAGTCGAAAACGGCAAGGGCGTTGTCTATCCGCGATTCGTGCTGAATCATCGCTGGTTAGTTGAGGGTGAACAATCGGGTTGGGGTAGGCTATTCTACGCCCATAAAGCGGGTTCGTGAGTCAATCAGGATTCTAGTGGAACGGTCCTGCTCGGAAATCCGCAAATTATGCCTGTGAGGAATCAAGAATCCCCTGCTTGAGCCGCATACTGATATCGAGCCAGGTCGATCGCGTAATCGGGGCACTGCTGGAGATAAAATCAACCCCGGTTTCGGCAACCGATCGAATCGTTTCCAAAGTCACATTTCCTGAAGCTTCAATCTTGATCCGATCGCTGGTCGATCGGATTTTTTGTACTGCCTGACGCATCTGGTCGGGCGGCATATTGTCGAGCATGATGATGTCTGCGCCGTGCTGCAACGCTTCCTCGACCTGAGCCAGGGTTTCGGTTTCGACCTCGATCGTTAAAGGATAGGGAATGCGAGTGCGGATTTGCTCGATCGCCTGGCGGATTCCGCCTGCGGCAGCAATGTGATTGTCCTTAATCATCACGCCATCGTCTAACCCCATGCGGTGATTCCTGGCTCCACCAACCTGAGCAGCATATTTTTCGAGAATGCGTAAGCCCGGAGTCGTTTTGCGCGTATCAACCAGTTGGGCAGACAAATCGGCGATTTTATCAACATAGCGACTGGTTGCCGTAGCAATTCCGCTCAGGCGCATGGTCAGATTGAGGGCAACCCGCTCACCTGTCAGCAAAGCGGCAAAAGAGCCTGTGATGGTGGCGATCGTTTCTCCCCGGTTGCACCGCTGCCCTTCTGTCACCCGCAACTCGAATTGAATGTTCGGATCTAAAAGCCGAAACACCTGTGCGGCGATCGGCAGTCCAGCAACGATGCCTGGTTCTTTGACAATCCACTGCGCTGTTCCGGTTTCAGCCGAGGGAATCAGGGCTTGAGTCGTTCGATCGCCCCGTCCAATGTCTTCTTGCAGCCAGCTTTGCAGCAGGGGATCAAGCACAATCGGCGGCGGCAAAACGGCAGAACTTGTATTTAGCATTGGTACATTCCAGCGATCTCCAAATCCGCTACTTAGTGAGCGGGGCTAATCATCTGCAACGCCTGCTTCACCATGCCGATCAGCGTGTGATGAGCATCCTCAGCGTCCTGCAGCGTGTGATCAAATGTGACCCGTAGCGGCATTTCTGCTCCGTTCGACTCGACCAGTAAATCCATTCCTTCAGCGTCGATTTTCTGCATCCGGGCTGCGGTGACATCATCCACGCTGCCAAACGCCTGAGCGTAGAGGATTACAGCATCCTTGTGGTCATCATTCATGTGAGCGCAAATGCGATCGCTAATGGCTGGAGAGAAAGCGTCAGACATAAAAGCTCTGGTTTTGAAATGAGGTAAACAATGGACGGAATTTTGCAAAACTTACTGTCAGATGAACTGAGCTGCGATTAGCTGCCGTGCAAAAAGAAAACGGTAATCCGAAACAGGCTGTTGGCAATAAAACCAATCAAAGCCAGGAAAATCAGGACGTTGACAGCATCTTTCAGCTTTTGCATGAATTCCGCAGCACAAGCAACATCCTTACATTATCAAACGGGTTGTCCCGACTGAGAAATTTGCAGAATCTTTTCCAGCCTAATCTTTTCCAGCCCAATCTTCTCCAACCCAACCCGATCGATTGGCAGCCCCTACAGCGCATCCACCATCAGATGTGCCACATCCTTCATCGTGTACTTTGCCTGCCAGCCCAGCATTTGCTTTGCTTTGGCTGCATTGCCGCAGCTCACGGCGATATCCGTGGGGCGAAACAAACTGCGATCGACTTCCACGCGATCGTGCCAGTCTAAGCCCAGGTAATCAAACACTTCAGCCACAAATTCCTGCAAGCTATGGGTATGTCCAGTGGCGATCACAAAGTCGTCCGGTTGCTCCTGTTGCAGCATTTGATACATGGCCTCCACATATTCCGGCGACCAACCCCAGTCCCGCCGAATCGAGATATCGCCCAAAGACAGTTTCTCGGCTCGACCTGCCGCAATGTCTGCCGCTGCCTGCACAATTTTTTGCGTCACAAAGCGTTTGGGGCGCAGAGGCGATTCGTGGTTAAACAAAATACCAGAGCAAGCAAACAGCTCGTATGCCTCGCGGTAGTTTGCCACTTGCCAGAAAGCCGCTGCCTTTGCCACTGCATAGGGGCTACGCGGACGAAAGGGAGTCGTTTCATCGGCGGGTGCTGTGCCCGTATCGCCAAAACATTCGCTCGACCCCGCATTGTAGAGCCGAATTGGGGCATTAATAAAGCGAATCGCCTCCAGCAGATTGAGCGTGCCCAGCGTAATGCTTTCCATCGTTTCTACAGGCAGCTCAAACGAGAGTCCAACCGAGGTTTGCCCTGCCAGATTGTAGATTTCATCCGGCTGCACTTTGTTAATTACCTGAAGCACGCTGCGAAAGTCGTTGAGTGCCATCGAGCAGGTTTTGACGCGATCGCGAATTCCCAACCGTACCAGATTGCGAAACGTAGAAATTTGGGCGTCCCGCGATGTGCCGACCACAGTATAGCTATGACTCAGCAGCAGTTGAGCTAGATAAGCTCCGTCCTGTCCTGAGATTCCGCAGATAAGGGCTGTCTTCACCATAGGTAGGGCAATCCGTAGGGCAACTTTATGAGGTTAAGAGACGGTTTGACAAGCGACCGTGCTGGCTTCGATCGCCCCTCTAACGGGTCAATTCTAGAAGGAACCGACTTGCTTTCGGGTTTCAAAATTTCCCAGGTTTAGGAATTGAGGGGGCAATGCTAAGGGAGCAATGTAGCACCTCGAACACTGCTCAAATCACCTCTCAGCCTAAAGTGCCCCGATCAACTCACTGGGCAACAAATTGCTTCTGTTGCTCTTCGGATTTACGTTGCCCCCCAGCTTATTATTCGGGTGATGCGGTTGATTCTCTCGTTCGAGCAGATGCTGGATTGAGCGTAAACGAGATGGATTTTTCAGCTTGAGGCGCGATCGACGGTTCAAATTGGGGAAGCTGAGGTTCAGCTTTGGGGCGAAGTTCAGCCACCGGGCGAATATCCGGCGGCAGCGTAGGGGCAGGAGTGGCAGCCTGTTGAACGGGAACTGAAGCAGCCTCAGACGATGAAGAAATCGATTGCGAATCGCGCTGACTGAGATTAGAAACGATCGCCAACGCTGCCCCAGCCAGCAACAAAACGGGAAAGGGCAAGCTGTCTAGCCCATTCGACCACTGGTAGAACTGCGCTACACCAAAAAACAGCACCACACAAACCAATAAAAGCGGCATTTCTGCTCCTTTGCTCCTGCCCTGAGCTGATCTAAGCCAATCGGCTGCCCGTGCCCATCGATCGAGCCATGTCGAGCGTATCGCCGATCGTTTCACCGTCATGATAAGCCGCTAGCAGCACTTCGCTGGTTTTGCCCCAGGCGATCGTTCCCGTGGCATCGATCCCGATCGCACCCAGGTCGCGGTTTCGCTGATGTGCCTCCCGGAAGGAGCGATCGAAGGCAGCAGAGATCGGCAAGCCATCGGTGGTGCGAATCACAATCCGGGCAGCAAGGCACTCTTCGATAATGTCTTCGCCAATTCCGGTGCAGCTTACGGCAGCGTCGGCAGTGGCATAATTTCCAGCAGGCATCGCAGAATCGCTGACTCGTCCAATTCGCTCAAAGCCTTTTCCGCCTGTGGACGTGCCTGCGGCAAGCTGCCCAGCGGCATCGCGAACTACTACCCCGATCGTCCCCCGTCCGGCCTCGCTCACCAGCTCTTTTTCGGCAACCACGCCCGCCATCGCTTTGTCAAAATTGCCTTCACGCTCCAGAATCCATTCCTGAAGCCGCAGCTTGGTCAGGGGATCGTAGGCAGGCAGTTGCAGTTCGCGCACCAGCTCCATTGCGCCATTGTCTGACAGCACGCGATCGTCTGAGCTCTGGAGAAACTGCGCGAGCTGAATTGGGTTTTGCACTCGCGACACGTTGATAATGCCGCTAAAGCGTTGGGCATTGCCATCCATTAAAGAAGCACTCATGCGAATCTGCCCGTCGGACTGAAGCACCGATCCGGTTCCGGCATTAAAGCGGGGATCGTCTTCTAGAAGCTGACAGCCCAGAATCACCGCAGATTTCGCATCCAAGCCCGACAGCAATTTGTCGTAAACCGCATCGATAACCTGGTAGAGCGACTGACGCACCAAATCCGCTCCTTTTTCCCCCTTGAGCGAACTGCCCGCACCTCCATGAATGATGAGCTTGGGCTGTCCATCTACGATCGACATCGTTGAAAATCCCCTGGTTAAACCCTATTATTACGCCTCTGGATTGCTACGCCTCTGGCGGAAGCCTGTGATCGAAATCCTAATCGCTAATCCTACCTGGAAATGGCAAAGCAAACGGTAAACGAATCTGCATCTGTCACGCTTCCAGTATCTGCTTCGTCTGGCTTTGTCGATGGGCGTCGTCGCCGACAGCGATCGGAGCAGTATTTCACCTCGTCCCAGCAGTCTGCCCATTTTTTGCGCCAAGCAAAGGGACGACCGCACACAGGACAGATTTTAGTCGGGAGATCAGATTTCGATCGCGATTTTGCCATCGGTTGTTAAAGATTCCGTTGATTCATTTCGATATTGATACGTCATCGATCGTAGCGAGTAAAAGATAGAAGATATCAGAGAGCGAGATGGTTTCATCTCAATTTCCGATTTTGAAGATTCTGAATTTTTGATCTATATTGATGCCAAATGATTTATCGGGCATACGAATTGTGTTAATGGAGCCTGCGGGAGCTTTGAACGTGGGATCAGTAGCTCGCATTATGAAAAATATGGGGCTACGACAGCTTGTGCTAGTGAATCCACAATGTGATCCCCTGGGTGACGAGGCAAGGAAAATGGCGGTTCATGCTGCCGATGTGCTGGAAGCCGCGCTGCGAGTGCAGACCTTACCAGAAGCTTTGCAGGACTGTCATCGGGTTATTGCCACTACGGGTCGCAGTGACACAACGCTGAAGATGCCGCTAGAGCCACCCCGAAATGCGCTGTCCTGGCTGGTTCCTGCTGATTTCCAAACGGGTTCTTCAGCCAATGCTGCGCTCATTTTTGGACGGGAAGACCGGGGACTCACGAACCAGGAATTGAACTATGCCCAACGGCTCGTCTGCATCCCTGCCAGCTCAGAATATGAATCGCTCAATCTGGCGCAAGCGGCTGCAATTTGCTGCTACGAGCTTTATTTAACGCTCAAGCTGCCGTCCTTCTCAGCCCTGCCAGCAGTTCCTCCGACGATCGCTGCCGCTTCAGAACCTCCGCCAACGTTTGAAACTTTGGAAGCGTACTACCAACAGTTAGAGGCACTGCTGCTGAAGATTGGCTATCTTTATCCCCATACTGCACCTAGCCGTATGGAAAAATTTCGCAGACTGTTGGGGCGATCGCTCCCTTCTTCAGAAGAAGTGGCAATGCTACGCGGAATCTTGCGTCAGGCAGAGTGGGCTTTAGGGCAAGAAAAATCGTCTGAAGCCCCCTGAATAAGTCTGCTTGAACTTTTGTGAAGCATCGTTTTGCTCCAAAGCTGCATCGTTTAATCTTGGAGGGCTTATATCCTCTCGCGAAAATTCCTCCATATCCTCTTCAAAAATTTCTATGCGTTAAGTGCTTGTCAGATTCGTAAATAACGATTAAAAATAAACAGCGAAACTCTAGATATAGCGTTAAGGTTCGCTTAAAAATCTGCTCCGGTAGGATAATCCGCTCAGCATTCATTCCCCTAGAGTACTGCTACCAGCGAGAATTCCTTATTCCAGGCGCACTCCGCTAAATGTAAGAACTCTCTTTATCTACCTGTTGTCGAGGTATTGCCCGTGCTTGAACCAAGCTATCGCCCCCAAGAGTCGCAGCGTCGTCGCCCATCTCGCCGTCGTTCTCGCCGCGTGTCGCCTGCTTCGGCTTCAGAAGTTAAATCAGAGCAATCGACAACTCGTTCTTCGCCCGCTGTTGGGTTTAACCCAAACCGAGCCAAACCAAGCCGCCCATCTTCTCCGGCTCGTTCGATGCCTGCTCGTCCGAATGAATTATCTCGGCGATCGCTATGATTTGGTAAAGCTTAACAATTTCATCTTT
>NZ_JACJOR010000538.1:0-12650 GCF_014695615.1 Leptolyngbya sp. FACHB-711 | reverse complement strand
CATTTATTTGGTTTGTCGTTTATTTCGCTGTCATTCCATTCGGCGTTTAAGCCCGGTATAACTGCCTACCGCAGGCTGAACCCTGGAAACGTCTTTCGTTTTAGTACAAAATTACTGCTCGCGGCGCATTTTAGAATATAGCAAAATAGGCAAACCGTCAACCGAATTTATTCCTCACCTCGTATCTCACCCCGTCACCCCTCACTTTCCCATCCCCTATGCCTGCCAAATATCTTTCCCTGACCGATCGCCTCTACCACTACCTGCTCAACCACTCTCTTCGCGAACCCGAACTGCTGCAAAAGCTACGTCAGGAAACTGCAAGCCATCCGATGAGTCAAATGCAAATCTCGCCGGAGCAGGGGCAGTTTATGGCGTTTTTAGTGCAGCTGATGGGCGCGAAGAAGGCGTTAGAAATCGGCGTGTTCACCGGATATAGTTCGCTCTCTGTGGCACTAGCACTTCCCGACGACGGCAAACTGATCGCCTGTGATGTCAGCGAAGAATACACCTCGATCGCCCGTCGCTACTGGAAAGCGGCTGGAGTCAGCCATAAAATTGACCTCCACCTTGCCCCCGCCCTAGAAACTCTCGATCGCCTTCTGCAAGAAGGTCAGGCAAACACCTTTGATTTCGCTTTTATCGATGCTGATAAGAGTAGCTATCCTGCCTACTACGATCGCGCCCTTCAGCTCATTCGTCCGGGGGGATTGATTGCGATCGACAATGTTCTCTGGTCTGGACGAGTCGCCGACCCACAGGAGCAGGACAACCGCACTAACCTGATCCGCCGCTTTAATGAACAGCTTCATCAAGACGATCGCATTACACTGAGTCTCTTGCCGATCGCCGATGGTCTAACCCTTGCCCTTAAGCGATAGCCCTCAAGCAATCATCCATTTATTAATGAATCGGCTTCAATCCCGCGCCGAGCCGCGATGTAGAGCAAAATCAGTCAAAATGATAGGATTGGCTACCTGCTCCTTTCACCTGCCGCCCCGCTATGACTTCGACCTTTACCCCAGATCTGACCACACTTGCCCAGCAAACTCGCGACGCTGCCCGCCAACTGGCTGTGCTTTCTTTAGCAAATCGCGATCACGCCATTGAATTGATCGCCCAGGCACTCGAAGCGGCAACCCCAGAAATTCTGGCGGCAAATCAGGCAGACTGTGAAGCGGCTCTGGCGGAAGGGTTAGCCAATGCCCTCTATGGACGGCTCAAGCTGGATGCGCCAAAACTAAAGGCGGCGATCGCAGGAGTGCGCGATGTAGGGCGTTTGCCTGATCCGATCGGGGCAGTCCAGATTCATCGTGAACTGGATACCGAGCTGATTCTGCGGCGAATTGCCTGTCCTCTCGGTGTCGTTGGAGTCATTTTTGAGGCGCGTCCCGATGCGGTCATTCAGATTGCATCGCTGGCGGTGAAGTCGGGCAACGGCGTGATTCTCAAGGGCGGGAAAGAGGCGGTTCGCTCCTGTGAAGCACTGGTCAAGGCGATCCAAACGGGGCTAACCCAGGCCAATATCAATCCTGCTGTTGTGCGGCTACTGACGACTCGCGAAGAAACGCTGGCACTGCTCCGACTTGAATCCTGTGTGGATCTGATCATTCCCAGAGGCTCAAATGCGTTTGTCCGCTTTGTGCAGGAAAATACCCGCATTCCGGTGCTGGGACATGCAGACGGCATCTGTCATCTTTATATCGATCGCGCTGCCAATCTCCAGCAGGCAGTTTCGATCGCACTGGACTCTAAAACCCAGTATCCTTCCGCCTGCAACACGATCGAAACCCTCTTGGTTCACCCATCGATCGCGCCAGAGTTTTTGCCCCTAGCTGCGACTGCCCTGCGTGAAAAAGGCGTGGAGCTTCGCGGAGACGATCGCACTCGTCAAATCATTTCCGCTGAACTTGCCACCGATGCAGACTGGTCAACCGAGTATAGCGATTTGATTCTTTCCATTAAAGTCGTCGATTCCCTTCAGGATGCCGTCGCCCACATCAATACCTACGGCTCTCGCCATACCGAGGCGATCGTCACTGAAGATCAGGCAGCCGCGGCAGAATTTATGGCACAGGTTGATGCGGCAGGCGTATTTCATAACTGCTCGACCCGTTTTGCAGATGGCTTCCGCTATGGCTTTGGCGCAGAGGTCGGCATCAGCACCCAGAAACTCCCCCCACGTGGCCCCGTCGGACTGGAAGGACTGGTGACTTACAAATATCAGCTTGTCGGACAGGGTCAAATCGTGGCCACCTACAGCGGCACAGACGCAAAACCCTTTATCCATCGAGATTTTCCCTGCTAGGATCCACCTTGCTAGGATCTACATTGCTAGAAGGAGCAATACCACAAGTCCCCTCACCTCCTCACCCCTCCACTCCTTACCCACTCGGTCAGCCCCCATGGATCGACTGTACGTTAATAACATTCGCGCCTACGGATACACAGGTGCGCTGGCAGAAGAACAAATTTTAGGACAGTGGTTCTCCGTCGATCTGGTGCTCTGGCTGGATTTGTCCGAAGCGGGGGAGAGCGATCGTCTCTCCGATACTTACAACTATGCTCAAGCCGTTGAAATCGTGCAGCAGATTATCCAAACCTGCAAGTTTGCGCTGATCGAAAAGCTAGCGGAAACGATCGCCCAGTCCATCCTGACTTCTACTTCAATTCAGCAGGTGCAGGTTCGCCTGACGAAGCCGACACCCCCCATTCCCAACTTTAGCGGCTCAATTACCGTGGAACTTACCCGCCCATCTGTATAACTACGATTAGACGATAAACCTTATTGGTTGTGTCGCAAAAAGTTTTTAAGGACAAACAATCTGTATCGTTTGCATTCCCTTAAGCAGCAATTCCAAAGAGCGCTGCCCCTGAAACAGAGAAGCAGTAGACATCGCAGAGAAATCGGGCGTGTCCGAGCTTACCTACCTTACCCTTGACCAGTTTCTGCGACACCACCCGCATTGTCACAACTTGCATTGTCTAGCGTTGCCTTCAGCGAGCAGTGCCTACCGATATCCTGCCGCCTGCAAAGAAAACAGCCTGGCATAGCGTCTGCCCTGAGCCAGCAGTTCTTCATGAGTCCCATGCTCTAGAATTTCACCCTGCTCCATCACCAGGATCTGATCTGCCATGCGAACGGTCGAAAAGCGGTGAGAGATCAAGATTGCCATCTGGTTTTCGGTCATTTCTCGAAAGCGATCGAAGATTTCTGCTTCAGCCTCGGCATCCATGGCGGAGGTCGGTTCATCCAGCACCAGCAAATCTGCGCCCGATCGCATAAATGCCCGCGAGAGAGCAATTTTCTGCCACTGTCCACCCGATAGCTCCTGTCCGCCTTTGAACCAGCGACCCAGCCGCGTATAAAATCCCTGGGGGAGATGGTCGATAAACGATCGCGCCGTGCCCTTCTCGGCAGAAATTTCCCATCGCTGCTGATTCTCAAACTGCGTCACATCGCCTGCGCCCACGTTTTCACCCACCGTGAACTGATAGCGCACAAAGTTTTGAAAAATCACGCCGATTCGCCGTTGTAGCACTTCCAGATCCCACTCGCGCAGGTCGATGCCATCCAGCAAAATTCGCCCGGAGTCAGGAGTATAAAGGCGCGTCAGCAGCTTGATCAGCGTAGTTTTGCCAGAGCCGTTTTGTCCAACGATCGCCAGCTTTTCTCCGGGTTGCAGATGAAAGGAAATATCGCGCACGGCCCAGCGGGAACTGTCGGGATAGCGAAACGAAACCTGCTCAAACCGAATCCCATCTCCGGGAAGGCTACCCTCGGTCACGGTTCCGGTTTGCGGCGGCACATCTTCTTCGAGAAATTCGTACAGGTTCGATAGGTACAGACAATCCTCATAGGCTCCGCCGATCGCGGACAGCACCGAGGAAAACGTAGACTGTCCCTGCCGAAACACGACGAGATACAGCGTCAGATCGCCGATCGTAATCCGTCCATTAATCGTTGCCAGCACAATCCAGACATAAGTGAGGTAAAAAGCGATCGTGCTCACCAGACTCAGCCCATAACCCCACCCGCTGCGGCGAATCGTCAGATCCCGGTCTTCGCGATAAAGGCGATCGAACACGGCACGGTAGCGTCTCAGCAGCAGGTCGCCCAACTGAAACAGCTTTACCTCCATTGCAAAATCTTCGCGGGCGATCAGCGTTTCCAGGTAAGTTTGCTCCCGCGTTTCGGGGGCACGCCAGCGGAAGAGCCGAAAAGCTGCGCCTGCAAAGCGAGTTTCAGCCACAAATGCCGGAACTGCCGCCACCATCAGCAAAATCACCGACCAGACCGAGAATTGCAGCAGCAAGCCGCCAAAGGTCAACAGCGACAGCACATCTTTCACCAGCCCAAAGGTACGCGCCACCAAGCTCAGCGGACGAGTTGAAGCTTCCCGGCGGGCACGGCTCATTTTGTCGTAGAACTCGGAGTCTTCAAAGTGCCGCAGATCGAGCGTGAGTGCCTTTTCTAAAATCAGCACATTCACCTTTTGCCCCAGCAGCACTCGCAGCAAAGACTGACACAGTGCAATCCCCTGCTGACTACCGGAAAGCACGATAACGCACAGCGCCTCCAGCCCCAGATAAAACAGAGCTGTTTCTCGTCCAATTCCCCCAAATTGAGCCGCCTGCACCACGCCATCGACAATTAGCTTTCCGATATAAGCAATGGCTCCGGGCAACAGACCCGCAATCAGCGTCAAAACTGCCACAATCACAGTCAAACGGCGATCGGTTGTCCAAACGAGTTCTAGTGCCCGATAGCTATATCGAAAAATTGCCAGCGATTGGCGCAATGCCTGGAAGGAACGTTCAAATCTCTTCATAATTCCCACCATAGCGAATTGCGCCGCAAACGAGGAGAACTGGGCTGCCGTCAGGGAAGAAGCGGTATTGGATTAAACCCTCCTCACTCAAAGCATCTCTCTATACTGAAGAAGTAACGGCTGCCTAACCGTTGAAATTGCTTAATTCTGGAGGACTTGGATATGGCTATGAACGATCGCAAAAAACGCATTATGGAACATCTGGCACGCAGCAGCGGCAACTTCATTCAATCCACGCCGCGTAACTCAAATGAGCGCAAGCAGCAAATCCTCGACCATGTGAAGCGCACAAAAGGTTAATTGCTGAAATCACTGCTTCGCACGATTTTGCTTCCTGAAGTCCCATGAATCCTTTTGCCAGAATGGCAGTCTATATGGACTATATTGGACTGTTGATGATAGGTCATCCTGATCGTTCGGGGTTTCGCTCGAACAGCTAAAGAAGGAATTCCGGGCGGATCTTGCCTATCTTCTCCGTCTGGCATGCGGCATAACTGGAGGTAAAACGAAGCAGTGAGTATTTCTGACCTATTTGCCAGGGGCGGAGTCGCCATGTGGCCCCTGCTATTTCTCTCTTTCCTGACCCTCAGCACCATTATTGAGCGGGCGTGGTTCTGGTCAAAAATTCTGACCCACGAGCGGGAAATTTCCGGGCGGGTGTTGGAGGCAGCACGACGGGACTGGGATGCAGCAACCGAGATTGCTCGCAAATCCAGCAGTCAGCCGATCGGTCGTTTTCTCTATTCCGCGCTGGAACTGCAAGACCCCGATCCCGAAGTGTTTGAACTCGCCCTGCAAGCCTCAGCAGACGAAGAACTTAACGCGATGCGGCGCGGAGACAAGGTGCTAGAAACAACAATCGCGCTCGCCCCTCTGCTGGGTCTATTGGGAACAGTGCTGGGTTTGATTAGTTCGCTGAGCTCGATTCGCATTGGAGACCTGGGTACAGGTGCAGCAGAAGGCGTGGGGCTGGGAATCTCAGAAGCCCTGATTAGTACGGCAGCAGGCTTGATTGTGGCAATCACTGCACTAGCTTTCTACCGTTTGTTCCAGAGTTTTGTGTTCGGTCAGGCAAAAATTTTCCGACAGTCAGGTAACGAGCTAGAACTGCTTTACCGCAAAGAACGCCTTCCCTTGGTAAGACGAAACGCGCTGAATGCTTCCAGCCTGAGTTCTGAATCGATCGTCCCTCAGTCCACTGCGGGAGAAAACCCATAGCGTTGCGGTTGAATTTTACGCTGTTCCTCACATTTCTTACCGAGTTGTCATGCCGATTAAAACTCACCTCGAATCGACCGAGACTGATGTTCGCATTGAAATTGTCCCGCTAATTGACGTTATCTTTTGTATTCTCACTTTCTTCATCCTGGCAGCAGTCACGTTAACTCGGCAGACTGCAATTAGTGTCGATCTGCCCCGTGCTGGCACAGGTGCGCCACAACTGCGACAGTTGCTCGTGGTTAGCGTTGACCCGATCGGTCAAACCTACCTGGAAAAACAGCCGATTTCCCGCGAATCGCTTGCCGCTGCCCTGCAAAACTTTAAGCAGCAGAATCCCGATGGGCTGATGGTGCTATATGCCTCTAAAGCCGCTAGCTATAACGATGTGGTGCAAGTGCTCGATTTGCTGAGAGATGTCGGGGGCGATCGCGTCGCACTGGCAACCCTGCCGGATAACGGACAAAACCCGGCTCCGCTACCAAATTCCTTTACCCTTCCGGGTGGATCGATTAATCCTCAGGCTCCCTACCAGATTCCGGGTCAGGTTGACCCATTGAACCCGGCTCCAATTCCGGCTCAACCGCTTCCTGGCATTGAGTCACCCCGCACAAGCCCCGCTCCCGCCCCCAAATCAAACGCGCCCAAGCCAGTAGCACCTTAGCGTTTCAGGCGAGCGTTTATGCCTGTCTTCATTTGCCTTTCTAAATGCTTCCTCAGGAAAAGTGCTTTATGTAGAATCGGCATCAACACGATGCGATATTTGCAACGCTTGTAGAAAAATGTGCCTAGGGATATAGAATTGTTCCCCCTGCCTATGGGCAAATTAGTGAAGTGGGATTTCAATGTGACAGTAATGAATCGAAAAACGCCGCGTAACGCTCAACCCAATCCGTTACATCTTTCTCTAACAAGTTTGACGACCGCTACCAATCGCGAGACTGAGTTTGACTTCGATCGTTGGGCAAGTGCAGTTAGAAGGCAAATGCTCGATTCGCTCAAAAAGCGTGATGCGCGCAATCTCTAAATTCTTTTCGCTCGCCCTTTCCTGGACAATCAGCTCATTGTAAAAAGTAAAAAGCCTTCATAAAAAGCCCCCCGTAGAGGAGGGCTAATTTTTTGTTTGAGTGTTTCGCTTACCGGGAAGGGTCGAGCACATGGCACTGTCCAGCGTCTCGCAGCAGATGATCACACAGCACGAGTGCCACCATCGCTTCGACCATCGGCACTGCCCGAGGCAGCACACAGGGGTCATGTCGTCCTTTGCCTGCCAAAATCGTTTCCTCGCCTTCTTTCGTAACGGTGCGCTGCTCTTTACGAATTGTGGCTGTCGGCTTAAATGCCACCCGGATCAGAATGTTTTCCCCGTTAGAAATGCCGCCCTGGACGCCGCCCGATCGATTGGTTGTGGTGCGAATGTCACCTGCGTCGTCGAGGTAGAATTCGTCGTTGTGTTCGCTTCCGACCAGCAGCGTTCCGGCAAAGCCTGAGCCGATCTCAAATCCTTTGGTGGCAGGCAGCGACATCACCGCTTTTGCTAAATCGGCTTCGAGTTTGTCAAACACGGGTATGCCTAGACCTTTGGGAACCTGCCGGGCAACGCATTCAACTACACCCCCGACCGAATCGCCCGATCGCCCAATTTGCTCGATCATTTCAATCATGCGATCGGCGCAGTCGCTATCGGGACAGCGGACAATATTGCTCTCTACCTGCTCTAGCGTCACCGTTGCCGGATCGACCACGCCTTCTAGATCCTTAATTCGCTTCACATAGCCGACAATTTCAACACCTGCCACCTGCCGCAAAATCTTTTTGGCGATCGCTCCCGCTGCGACTCGTCCGATCGTTTCTCGTGCTGAGGATCTGCCGCCGCCCTGCCAGTTGCGAATGCCGTATTTGGCATCGTAGGTTGCATCTGCATGGGAAGGACGATATGCCTTGGACATTTCATCGTAGTCCTGCGGGCGAGTGTCCTTGTTGCGAACCAGAATGGCGATCGGCGTTCCCAGGGTTTTGCCTTCAAATACACCGGAGAGAATTTCGCACTGGTCAGCTTCTTTGCGCGGCGTAGTGATTTTGCTTTGCCCCGGACGGCGGCGATCGAGTTCAAACTGAACTTCTTCGATCGAAATCTCAAGCTGCGGCGGGCAACCGTCGATCACGACACCGACTCCACCGCCATGAGATTCGCCAAAGGTGGTGACGCGAAACAGATGTCCGAAAGTGTTGCCCATAGATGTTATGCAAAGGTCGTAAGTCTTTGATTTTACCCAAGATAGGGGAGGAACGACCAGCGTGCAAATGACTCACTCTTTTTGTCGAGGAATTTGTGCAAGAAATTTGTGCAAGAAATTTGTGCCAGGAACAAGTACTGCAAATCGTTCTGTTTGCTAACGACAGCAACCATCTTCCATATGCAAAATGCGATCGGCGACATCTAAAATTCGGTTGTCGTGGGTGACGAGCAAAACCGTGCAGCCTTCTTCTTTCGCAAGACTTTGCATCACGTTCACCACATCGCGCCCTGTCTGGCTGTCCAGAGCGGCAGTCGGTTCGTCCGCAAGCACCAGTTTGGGATGACTGACCAAGGCACGGGCAATGGCGACGCGCTGCTGCTGTCCCCCAGAGAGCTGCTTTGGGTAAACATCGACAAATTCGCCCAGCCCAACTGCCGAAAGGGTTTCAACCGATCGCCGCCGATACTCCGACTTGGGAATTTTGGGATGCAGCTTCAGCGACATACTGACGTTTTCCCAGGCAGTAAGACAATCGAGCAAATTATGCGCCTGAAAGATAAAACCAATCTGATTGCGAACCTGCATGAGCTGCTGCTTTTTCGCGCCCAAAAGTTCCTGTCCCAAAATTTTGAGGCTGCCCGACTGAGCCGATCGCAGTGCTCCGATTAGGGTCAACAGCGTCGTTTTTCCCCCACCTGACGGACCCTCAAGAATCACTACCTCTCCCGCATTTAAATCCAGAGTGATATCAGAGAGAACGGTTTTTTGCAGCGAGCCTTTACCAAAAGAATGATTGAGATTGCGAATGGCGACGATCGAATTCATAGATATTCTCAAAAATGAATTCCCTAAAACACATCCACCGGATCAGCCGATCGCAGCTTATTCATTGCCATCGTGCCCGCCACGCTACACATCACCACCGTTAAGACAAACACCTGCACAGCAACATCCCACCGCATCACAACTGGAATTCGCGTTGCCTGAGCCAGCAGCCCATACACGCCGTAGGAAGCCAGGCATCCGGGAATAAAGCCCAGCACTGCCAAAATCAACGCTTCTTGCAGCACAATTATCCAGAGGGAACGATCGCTATAGCCCATTGCCTTGAGCGTGGCGTATTCGGGTAGATGGTTGCTGATGTCGGTATAGAGAATTTGATACACAATCACCATACCCACTACAAAGCCCATGATCGCGCCAAAGCTCAGCACTTTGCCTTGAGGAAAAGAAGCGGCAAACTCCTGCTCTAAAGCAATTAGCTCGGCTTTGGTAGCAACTCGCACTTCAGGCGGCAATCGTGCCTGGAGCTGAGCCTGCACCGCACCAATATCTGCGCCGGGTTCCAGAATCACCACGCCCACGTTGATAGAATTGCTGCCCTGGCGGCTGATTTGCTCGTAGTTCCAGTCGCTCATCAACACATAGCCTTTGTCGTTGAAGTTGCTGCCCAGGCTAAATAGCCCCACAACCTGCACTCGCCGATTATTGATCGTGGTGTTGACGCTGCCTGCTTCGGCAAATAGTTGGGGCACGTTTCCGAGCGTGGGTTGTCCCAGGCGATCGAACAATACGGTTCCGGGGGTGGTGAGGCGATCGACCTGCTGATCGACTTCGGGCAGATTCAGAACAGGCTGCACCGGGTTAAACGCCAGCACTTTGATAAAATTGGCGGCAAAAATGTCGATCGGCACAGGCTGAGCATCGGGAGATTTAGGTTGCCGCAGCGTTTCCGGATTTGTCCAGCGCACTCTGCCGATGTAAAGCGGACGCACCGACTCTACACCGGGAACAGTGTCTGCCTGATACAGGTAAGACTTGGGCAAACCGCCAAACCCAAAGTCGATCGACGGAACTCGCGCAGACAGCAAATACAGTTCGCCTTTCAGTGCCTCCGGCAGCAGCGTGATTCCATCAAACAACATTGCCCGTAACCCAAGCTGGGTAAAAATCAAAATATTGGAAAACGCAACGCCCGTCAGCGCGACAGCTAAACGTACTTTCTGGTGAGAAAGCTGTGCCCAGCCAAGGGGTTTATGGATTTGCCAAAATTGACGCAGTGCTTTCATTAAACGATCTCCAAATTATCTCCTGAGTCAGCAACCAGTGATTCCCCGTAGCATCAATCGATTATTGCCTGACTTAAAATTGATTGGCCTGAAATTAATTGATTCGGAATTTATTGATTCGGAATTTATTGATTTGGAATTTATTGACTTGAAATTAATTGATTCCGAATTAATTAATTTGAATCTCAAGTCGCACCTGCATATTCGTCAAAGCCGCAACTTTTGCGTTATCGCTTGCATTAATCCGAACTTTTACTTCTACCACTCGCGTATCCTGATCGCTGGTTGGGTCATTGCTATCTTCAGAAAGTTTGCGTTTACCGACCTGTAGCCCGACCTGCTCGACCACGCCCTGAAGCTTGCCCTCAAATCCGCCATATTCACTCGCGATCGTCACCTTTTGTCCGGGCTTAACTTTTGCCATATCCGTCTCATACACTTCGGCAATCGCATACATCTGGTCAGTTCGTCCCAGTTCCACAATGCCCTGCTGCGTATTCACCTGTTCACCCACACGGGTATTAATTCGGAGTACCTGACCTGCGATCGGGGCTTTCACCTGGGTATCCTCTAACTCAGCGCGACGCTGTTCCACCGCAATCATCGCTTTTTCCAGATCGGCTTGTGCCACCCGCAGATCAACAGGGCGAACTTCGCTCAACTTTGCCAGATTTTCTCGCTCTTGCCGGATTTGCTGCGTCAGGGTTTCGATCGTCATTTGGCGTTCTGCCTGTCGCTGTCTCAGGGTTGCCTGCGCTGTTTCTAGTTCCTGTCTTGCCTGATCCAGATCAGACGCTTTAAGTGCGCCTTCCTGCTGCAAATAAACGTTGCGATCGTAAGTAGTCTGTGCCTGCCGCAAAACCGCTTCTGCACTGGCGATGGCAGCCTCCTGACCGACGACTTCGTTTTTGAGCTGTGCTTCTAAGCGGGCAATCGTAGCTTGTTGTGCAGCGACATCGGCATTTTTGGCTTCTCCTGCCTGGGTTTGCGCCAGTCTTGCCCGATAGTATTCCACGTTCTTTTCGGCTTCTTCCAGGTCACGCTGTTTGCGATCGGCTCCTTGAAGAATCGCAATTACCTGTCCGGCTTTTACCCAGTCGCCTTCTTCTACCAAAATTTGATTCACACGACTATCTGCTGCATTCGTCACCGACAGCTTCATCACTTCGCCCTGAGGAGCTAATCGCCCGATCGCCACCACAGAAGTAATCGGCTGAACGCTTGGAGCAGGCTGGGGCTGTGCCTGGGAAGAGTTAGAAATCGCAGAACAGGCAGTATTGCCGCTCAGGAGCAGTAGAAGCACAAAAGGAAACCATTTGAGTCTGGACTGCATAGGAAGGGGAGGGTTTAGATGATCTGGGCATGAATCGAGAATCAGGCACGATCGCATAGGGATACCGCTTCCAGAAACCCAACTCCGAAAACTGAGAAACTTCTTAACGATAAGGATGAAGGTTAGCGAAAGACTAAAGGAAGGCAGGATGAATCAATACTTCACTTAAAGCATAGCGTCAAAGCCTACCTGCAAAGCGTGATCCATCCCACGATCGATAATGTCTGTATTCAGCATAAAAAACTGAGCTTCGTCTGACTTCTAACAAGCGTTAGAAACTGGTTTTACAAGCCATTGCCGATGAGAATAAACGATGCCCAGTAGTAGGGATGCTCTAGCGTTACAGGCTGATTTTCGCTGTCCACGAGATGTTCGAGACGAGTTCTAGTTGCTCCCTGAATCAGGGCAATTTGTGCCTGCTGAAGTGCGGCAGTTTTAGAGAGATTGCCCGATCGTAGTGCGGTATAAAATCGGCTCATCAGTGCCTCCGTCCCGCCGTCATCCACTGCCCACAAAGAGGCGATCGCGGCTCTGGCTCCGGTTGCCTGAATTTGATAGCCAAATCCCAAAATCTCTTTGCCGTCTTGAAGCTGCATCGAGCTCACAGCAGTCTGACAGCTACTCAGCACGACGAGATCAACATTGTCCAGATCCAGGCTGCTGACATCGCGCATCGTGATCGTGCTGCCGTCCCCAAACAAAATAAATGAATCTTCTGGTGATCCAGTCGTGAACATCGCGTGAGTAGCAAGATGAACGATGTTGTAATCATTTAAGATTGGCTCAGTGGCAGCGCGGGTGAATTCCCGATCGATTAACTGGCGCGTGTTGGGATACAAACGGGCGATCGTCTCCACTTCCGGTTTGGCAAAGGGTAGCCCGCCAAAGGGTAAAACGGTGCCGCCGCGCGGGATGTTGTAGCGTCCTTCGGAAAACGCGCCTGCTAAGACACGGGGCT
>NZ_JACJOR010000537.1:0-11442 GCF_014695615.1 Leptolyngbya sp. FACHB-711 | reverse complement strand
GGATTGAATGAGGCGATAGCCAGCACGGTTTCACTCTGGCATCTGCACAGAGTATGATCATTAAGAATTTATTAACTGCATCAGTACTTCTCCTCATGAGTAGAGAAACACTGCAAGCACTTTTTTGAGGGCAACTCAGCAAAGTAAGGAGAATTTATCTTTCCCCCTTGCCTGGCTCTTGTTCCGTAATGCGTGTGATTGAAGAATGCCTGTGATTGAAGCTACCTGCTTTGGTTATCTCCGCTGCTGTCTTCTACGCCCTTCAGAATTGTTCTCCCGGAAACCTGTGAGGATCTATGGCTGCTCATCTGACTACCTCTGCTCATCTGACTGATGATCTTGCGCTCCAAAGTCGCCTGGATGCCTATTATCAAGAGATTTGCGCCGTTATTCTCGATCGCCAGCATCCGGTGACTGGACTTTTGCCTGCTAGCACTGCCATTACTGCTCACGGCAACTATACTGATGCCTGGGTGCGGGACAACGTTTACAGCATTCTGGCGGTCTGGGGGCTGGGACTGGCATACCGAAAGGTGAATGACGATCGTGGCAGGGCGTATGAGCTAGAATACAGCGTCGTGAAACTGATGCGCGGCTTGCTGTTTGCCATGATGCGGCAGGCGCACAAAGTCGAAAAATTCAAAGTATCGCAGGGGTTGCTTGACGCGCTGCACGCCAAATACGACACCCAGACTGCAGATGTGGTGGTGGGGGATGACGGCTGGGGACATCTTCAGTTGGATGCCACGTCGCTCTATTTGCTGATGCTGGCGCAAATGACGGTTTCCGGGCTGCAAATTGTCTTCACGATCGATGAAGTGAATTTCATTCAAAATCTGGTGTATTACATCGGTCGCACCTACCGTACCCCGGACTATGGCATCTGGGAACGCGGCAACAAAATGAACCATGGCAAGCCCGAACTCAACGCCAGCTCGATCGGCATGGCAAAGGCAGCCCTGGAAGCCATTAATGGACTCGATCTGTTTGGTGTGCGTGGCAGTCAGGCTTCGGTGATTCACGTCTTGCCGGATGAGATCGCCAGGGCACGAATTACGCTGGACTCGCTGCTGCCCAGAGAATCGGCTTCCAAGGAAGTGGATGGGGCACTGCTGAGTGTGATCGGCTTTCCAGCATTTGCGATCGAAGACAGAACTCTGGTCGATCGCACCCGCGACAACGTGATTTCTAAGCTGCAAGGCAACTATGGCTGTAAACGGTTCCTGCGCGACGGACACCAAACTGTTATTGAAGATGTGACTCGGCTGCACTACGAGCCGAAAGAGCTGAAGCAGTTTGAGCATATCGAGTGCGAGTGGCCCCTCTTTTTCACCTATCTCCTGCTGGACGCGCTGTTTCGCGACGATCGGGAACAGGCGGAACGCTATGACCAGAAACTTCAGCCGCTGCTGATCGAGCAAAACGGTTTTAAGCTGTTGCCAGAGCTTTATTTCGTGCTTGCGGACAAGATCGAAGCAGAGCGATCGACTCCCCACAGTCAAACTCGCTTGCCGAATGAAAACGTGCCGCTGGTCTGGGCACAAAGCCTCTATTTGCTGGGGCAGATGATTCGGGAAGGGCTGCTAGCGATCGGCGATATTGACCCCCTCGGACGGCATCGGCAGTCGGGCAAGCGTCAGAAACCCCTGGTGCAAATTGCGTTGCTGACCGAAGACGAAATGCTTCAGGCAGAGCTAGCCACCTATGGGATCGCCACCCAAACTCCGGCACAAGTTGCCCCCATTCAAGTCAGACGGGCAGAGGAACTGTCTCGTGTCTATTCCCAGATCGGACGCAATGACAAGCTGAAGCTCACGGGTCGCCCGGTTCGGCGGCTTCGCAGCATGACGACTTCGCGGATTTTCAAGGTTCGAGGGGAAACGATCGTCTTCCTGCCTGCCTTCCTCGATCCGCAGCAGTTTTACCTAACGTTGGACTATCACTTTCTGGTGGCACAGATCAAAGGCGAACTGGCATACATTCAGCGACACTGGCGTCAGCTCGGCAGACCGACGATGACACTGCTGCTGACCCATGCCATGTTCCAGACCGAGGCAGAGCAGGGATCGCCCGATGGGGTTGCTGAATCCTCTCCCCTACTCAAGCTGCTGCGGGAATTACAGGAAGGAAGCTGCAACGGCGTTCCGGTTAAGCTCGGCGACTTAAAACAAATGATGCTGACCGCAGGCATAGAGCGGGTTGATTTTCTGCACGACTTTGAGTTTGCTGAGGCATCAGTGCAAAATGCAGCTCCGGCAGAGTATTACCTAACGTTTTATCCAGATCGCAATGCGCCCCTGAGCAATACGCAGGAATTTTTGCTGGCTTATGAAACCAATATTCCACGATTGCTTGATTTGCTGCAGCAGTCGGTGAACCTGTATGAGCAGATTGATTTGCTGGAAAATCTCAGCAATTTGTGTGATCTCACCTTTGACACAGGATTGGGGGGTTCGGGTCAGCCTGTGACGATCGCGATGCTGTTGGATGAGGTTTACAGCAAAGCCAGTCAGATTCAGCTCTGGGCAGTCATTCGGCGCGTTGCCGGGCTGCTGCACAAAGTTGATGTCAGCCTCTCGGATGCGGTCACCGATATCCTGGTACGGGGCAAGCAAATCTCGGTGGGCAAGGCCTATACCGAAGCTTCGCTAATCACCAGTCCCCTCCCTGCGACGGACATCATGGACAAGATTCAGCACTTTTGCAGCAGCGACGTGCGCGAGCGTCCGCTCACCCAGGAAATCCTAATCTACCTCAGTGTGCTGATCAAGACCGATCCCCAGCTTTTTAAAGGATTACTGACACTGCGGGTGAGCTATCTGATTCTGCTGATTACCACCGAACTGGCACGCGAGCAGCAAATCACGCAAGACGAAGCATACGAGCGGCTGATGCGCCTCAGTCCGTTTGAGATTAAGCTGCGTCTGATGCAGGTTCTCGCAGGCTACAACACGCTGAACCAGTCGCTATTTCAGCAAGAATCGCTGCACGTTCGCCAAACCCAGGAAATCGAATGGGTCATTTCCGCTGAGGCAAATGTAGAAGCTCCGGCACAGTCGATCGACTGGTGGAAGCAGCGGCAGCGAGACGGGGCCCTGAATCGCGTTCCCACTGGGTTTTATCCCAGCGTGTGGCAGGTGATGCGGCACTGCAAAGGCGTAGTGATTGGCGACAAGCTCGATCGCCGCAATCGGCTCGATAGTGAAGTGCTGCTGGCAGAAATGACTCCAGGCGAGAAAAACTTTGCGCTGCGGGTCGAGCATCTGCTGAACAACATTCAGGCTTCCGAATATCGTCAGGTCAACATCGAGGCACTGATGGAGCTAGCTGCCATCGCCGATCGCAATCCAGACCTCCAGATCGAGGAATACATTGTGCTGGATGTGCTGATCGGTCACGCCGTCCGACTCGCCTGGCTGGATCATCACCCTGATGCTGCGGATACCTACGATCAGCAAAAAGGAGTTGCTTGGCGATCGTTCTATGAAACCTCGCCCTATGTTTGCGCGAAATATATTGCGAAAGCACTGCGCTTCCTGACCGAACTGGGACAAGCCCCGATGCCTCGCGCTCCGATCTCAGCCTGAGAGAATCGAATTTTGCCAAATCCTCCCCGACTGAAAATCGATCGCCTACGATCTAAAGAAGGAGCGCGGCATTCGATCGCATCATTCCATTGTCATCACTATTGCCAGCAAATCAGATCATGCAGTTTATCGATCAGGCAGAAATTGAAGTTCAGTCAG
This sequence comes from Leptolyngbya sp. FACHB-711, assembly GCF_014695615.1. Classification (NCBI taxonomy): domain Bacteria; kingdom Bacillati; phylum Cyanobacteriota; class Cyanophyceae; order Leptolyngbyales; family Leptolyngbyaceae; genus Leptolyngbya; species Leptolyngbya sp. FACHB-711. The sequence goes on along the minus strand of NZ_JACJOR010000537.1, from coordinate 7,696 downwards.
GCTCAGGCGGAGATGGCATGGTTGCCTTCCGGCGCGAAAAATATGTGCCTGCGGGCGGTCCTGCGGGCGGCAATGGCGGTGCAGGTGGATCGGTTTATCTGAAAGCAGTTGAGCATCTGCAAACCCTGCTGGACTTTCAGTACGCCCGCATTTTTAAGGCAAAAAACGGTCAGCGCGGCGGTCCCAAAAACATGACCGGAGCTTCAGCAGACGATCTTTACATTGAAGTGCCTTGCGGCACAGTTGTTTACGACATCGAAACCGATGAGATTGTTGGAGATCTGGTCACGCCCGGACAAACCCTGCTCGTCGCGCAAGGCGGCAAAGGCGGGCTCGGCAACCGTCACTTTCTCAGCAACCGCAACCGCGCCCCCGAAAATGCTCTGCCCGGACTTCCCGGAGAAGAACGCGCCATTCGGCTGGAGCTGAAACTGCTGGCAGAAGTAGGAATTATTGGCTTACCCAATGCAGGCAAATCGACCCTGATTTCTGCCCTGTCTGCTGCCCGTCCCAAAATCGCCGATTATCCGTTTACCACCCTGATCCCTAACCTCGGCGTGGTGCGAAAGCCCACCGGAGACGGAACTGTTTTTGCCGACATTCCCGGACTGATCGAAGGGGCACACCAGGGAGCCGGACTGGGACACGACTTTCTGCGCCACATTGAACGAACCCGGCTGCTGCTGCACCTGATCGATGTGACTTCTGAAGACCCGATCGCTGCCTACGAAACGATCCAAGCTGAGCTTGAGGCATACGATCGCGGGTTACCCGATCGTCCCCAGATTCTTGCCGTTAACAAAATCGACGCTCTGCCGCCCGATAGCACGCTACCCAACGACCTCGCAGCCGAATTACACGATCGAAGCGGCTGTCCGGTCTTCATCATTTCTGCCGTTTCGGGAAGCGGACTGGATGAGCTGCTGCCAACAGTGTGGCAAATGCTTGACGAAATCAAAGCTTCTGAACCGAGTCAAACCGAGGACGAGGCGGGAATCGAAACCGAATTTGTCTGTCAGGAGCTTTAAACCTGGGCTCGCTGGAGGAAATTGCCGTTAGCTTTTAGCTTTGGGAGAAATTTGGTCTAGCTTGCTTTGGGCGTTTTGAAGCCGGTTCTGCGCTTTCTGGTAGACTGTCGTGCCGTTCTTCACTTTCTCAAGTTCGCGAATAATCCGCTGAAGGCTGACACTGAGCGATCGATTATTTGGGGGTGGGTTCGCCACCAGAATCTCGATTAATGCCTCTGCCTGCTCCAGAGCCTTCACTGAGTCCGCTTCTTGCTGCTTGCGAATCTGAATCTGCTCCAGATTATCCCGATACTGGGCAAGTTTTGTTTGCGCCTGCTGATAGCCTGCTGAATCTTCTGACGAGATTTTGGACAAGCGATCGATCGCCTCCTGCCACAAAGATTCCACCCGCTGCCATTCTTCAACCGGATGAGGTGGGTTTTGACTGGCTTCGGCAGCTCTCCGAGCAAACTGCGCTGCTGCCCCAATTTCACCCTGGCTCTGCAATGTGCTGGACTGCCCAATCACGGCAATAAACTCATTCTGAGCAGCATCAAGCTTTTGCGGAGCAAGTCTGCCTGCTAACGTTTCGGGCGGAATTTGAGCGAACTGCTCGATCGCTTTTTCCCATTGTCCGATCGCGGTTTGCTGAACCAGCAAGTTTTGAGCAGCGGCATATTGTTGTTTCGCGGCAGCGATTTGTTTTTCGGCTTCCAGCAATCTAGTTTCAGCGTTCTTTTCTTGAAACATTTTTGCCTGAAGGCGTCCGACTTCTGCTCTAGCAAGGTTAAATCCGGCGGCACTATAGGCAAAGACATACCAAGAGTTTGCACCCGCGACCTCTCGCCACTCGCTTTCTAACCAGATGGGTAGTCCATCAAGGTTTTTGTTTGCCTGCTCCAGCTTTTCCGATCCCCGGCTCAAATCGGCAAGAGAAGTCGATTGGTCTATTAGTTGTCTTGCTTGCTCAACCTGATTGATCGCGCCTTTAAACTGATTGTCGAACCGGATGTAGCTTGGCAGCAGCAGCAAAGGAGCCGATCGTGCGATCGGACGACGAATTGGAGGATAAGGCAAATTCACTAGCCACACCAACCCCACTGGAATGCTCGCTAGCAGAGCCAGCATGAGTGCGTAACGAGGCAATTGGGAAGCCTTGCGGAGTGGCTGATTTGGCTTTTGCTGTTCGGCTTTGAGCCGCTTTGCTTCTGCTGCCATTTCCGCTTCGATTTCTTTTTCTAAATCTGCTAATGTCTTAGGCTTGCTGCTAGAAGTGGGGGAAGTCGAGGAAGCGGTTTGACCAGAGGAAGTAGGTTTTTTCTGTTTCGAAAAGCGCAGCCTTTTCAGCGGATTCTTCATGGCATCGAGGATTGTGCTTAGGTTTAACTTGCCCAGGTTTAACTTGCCCGTGCTGCTGGCTTAAACATCAGGTTCCAGTTGAGGCCGCTCAATTTCCCTTGCCTGTATCGTTTCCTTGCTGAACTGCGAATTTGCGGTAACTCAAACTCCAGCCAACCTGATGCAAATTACAACCGAGACCTCCAATGAACAAAGAGAGATCGAATCGACCTCTCCTCCCTACTCTGCTATTCAGCAGCCTGACCAATGATCAGGAAATGGCGACATGAAGCAGTTCCCGCTGCGGGACGATCGGCGAAATATCCTGATTGCCACCCCTTGCTTAAACGGTCATTGCCACATCGGTTTGAGCAAAATTCATCATGCCAGAGTAGACCAAGCCGCGCTGCAAATCGAGGGTGAGAATCGTGCCGTCTCGGATGACCTCGGTTGCATTTTTCATGCCGACGATCACCGGGATTCCCAGCCGCAAGCCAATCACCGCTGCATGGCTAGTCAGGCTATCTTCTTCGGTCACAATTCCCGCTGCTTTGCGAATCGCTTCGACATAATCTGCATTGGTCTTTGGAACGACCAGAATTTCGCCCGAATTAAAGCTGCTTAGCTCCCGACCGTTCTGCACCACTCTGGCACAACCGCTTACTGATCCCTGACCAATGCCCACGCCTTTGCCCAGCACTGCCGTTACAACATCTACCTTGATCAGGTCTGTCGAGCCTGCCACACCTTGCAGCGTTCCTGCGGTCAGCACGACCAGATCGCCCTCTCGCAGCAAATTCTTTTCCTGAGCTACGTTAATTGCTGCCTGGAAGGTCTGACCCGTTGAAGGCAAATCCAGCACCAGGAGCGGACGCACACCCCATACGAGCTGAAGCTGTCGTGCGACATCGACATGGGGCGTTACTGCCAGGATCGGCTTATTGGGGCGAAATTTAGAAACGTTGCGGGCAGTGGCTCCGGTCTTGGTCAGAGTCATAATCGCGGCTGCCTGAAGCTGCTCAGCAATTCTTCCGACCGCCTGACTAATTGCGTTGGGGATCGATCGCCCCGCCATAATGTCAAAGCTGCGGTTTGGAGACTGATCCTGTTCGATTCGCATAGCGATTCTTGCCATCGTTTCGACTGCCATTACCGGATATTTGCCCACGGCAGTTTCGTTCGACAGCATTACCGCATCAGTTCCATCAAGGATGGCGTTTGCCACGTCGGAAATCTCGGCACGAGTCGGACGCGGATTGTTCACCATGCTGTCGAGCATTTGCGTTGCTGTAATCACCGGAATGCCCAGCCGATTAGAAGTTGCAATCAGCCGCTTTTGCAGCAGGGGCACTTCTTCCGCAGGCAGTTCCACGCCCAGATCGCCCCGTGCTACCATCACGCCATCGCAAAGCGAGAGAATTGCCTCCATTTGCTCGATCGCCTCATGCTTCTCGATCTTGGCGATCACCGGAACATTTTTACCCGCACTGGAAATCATCTCTTTGATCTCCAGCACATCCTGCGGATTTCGCACAAAGCTGAGCGCAACCCAATCTACACCCTGATCCAGCCCAAACATCAAATCTTCTCTGTCTTTGTCCGTCATTGCCCGGATCGACAGATAAACGCCGGGGAAATTAACTCCTTTGCTGTTCGATAACGGTCCACCGACAACAACGCGACAGTGCAATTCCTTGTTGACGCGATCGACCTTCTCCACCCGCATCTCCACGCGCCCATCGTCCAGCAAAATCGTTGCGCCTTCGGGGACTTCTTCCGCCAGCGGCCCATAGGTGACAGAACTAATTTCCTGGGTTCCCGGCAGCTTGCGGCTCGTCAGGATAAAGGGGTCGCCTTTCTCAAGCGTAATGGAGCCGTTTTCAAACTTACCCAGACGGATTTTCGGTCCCTGAAGGTCTTGCAAAATGCCAACGGGCTGATTCAGTTCAAACGAAATTTGCCGAATCAGACGAATGCTGCGCTGGTGGTCTTCGTGCGTCCCGTGGGAGAAGTTGAGCCGCAGTGTGGTTGCTCCCGCCTGAATCAATTCGCGTAAAACCTCTGGACTGCTTGTGGCAGGACCGATCGTTGCCACAATTTTGGTGCGATGAAGCGAATGGTGTGGTTGCATGAACGTTGATTTGGGCGATGAAAATTAGGCGGTGAAACGAAGGACACTCCTCTCGGAGCGGCAAAAGGGATAGTATCACGTTTAGGGAATGCGTTAACAGCAGTCTATCGGGTTCGCAGCAACAAGCAACACAAATTTGAGGAAATCCTCGAATTTTGAAGATTTCCTCACATTGGTTTCCTTACATTAGTTTCCTCTCATTAAGAGGGGGACTGGCGCAGCAGTTAACGCAGGCGAGTTCCCGTGCCTCCATCGGCGGGATCAAGGAATGGACGCAGATTTATCCCGCTGCGGCTGCTGCTTCGGGTTCTGGTTCCAGTTCCGGTCAGCGAAGAAAGGTCTAAGCCCACTGCCTGCCCAATCTGGTTCAGCAGCGACCCAGCACCGTCTCCCCTGTAGGTTGACACGGCAGCGGTATTTTGTCCGCCATCGGCTGTGCTGAGGTTGGCAAACACACGATCGCGGGTCGAGATCGGGTCTTGTCCTTCAGGAACCGTCAACACAATCCGGCAGCCCGGAACCTGCTCAGTCGTAACGCAAACCGTGTTATAGCCGTTTTCAACTGCCGTTTGCAGTTCCAGCAGCCCATCGGGACGGTAAAACTCCAGGCGACGGCTGATTTCCTGACAGCGACGATCGGCACTCCAGCCTCCGCCCATTTGTCCTGGTGCTGCCCAGGGATAGGCTTCTCCGGGCTGGCTCTGGGGGTTATACATGACCGTGTATTGCCCGTTCATCATCTGACAGGTGAAGCGGGTATCAGTGGTGGGGGTTGTCGTTGGGGAGGGCGAGGTCGTGGGGGGAGCCGACTGAATTTGAGCCACTAGCAAGCGATCGGGCTGCACACTCTCAGCCTGAGCAGGCACAGATCCATAACCAGACAGCACGGCGATCGTACTGATGCATACCGTTTGAACAAAATGGCGACGCTTCGGGTTAAACCAAACTCCTGGCATAGGAAACTCCTCTTTAGTAATTCAGTCAGAAGTAAATGAAATGCGAATCGAGCGACAGGGATAATCCTTTTTAACTCCTGATGTCGCCTCACCGCGACTGCGAATAATGCAGATGCGATCGGCTTGCGTCGCTAAGGTTCTTGAGATCGCTCATGGTAGAGTGCGACGTATTTTCGCTGTTAAGAGTGCCCACACTTGGCGATCGCTGGAAACAAATTTCAACAAAATATAGAATCTGAGCGGCTTTGGCGGATGAGGGGGGTGAGCAGGCGATCGCCAACCCTACTAACCAGCCTTCTATCACAGCCGGTTCGATTTGCACTCATCAGCAAGAGTTATGTCGTTCGATAGAATTTAGGTAAACCTTTATGACGGAACCTCGACGTATTTTGTTACGATGTTTACTGGAAAAGGGCAGCCTTAAGTTGTAGTTGCTCTTACCCGCCTGCCGCATTGGGAACGCGCAGAACGGGGTTTCTTCCACTGAGAAAACGACATTTATTTTAGACTGGCAGGGAAAGCCAGTCTTTTTTGCATTTTGGCTTCAACTTTAATTTCTTTCAACTCGCTCTCCCCGAAACGATGATTTCTCCCTTTACTGCTGCGCTTAAAGAATGGGCAGTTGCTGTTGATGCCCTCACTGCTGGAAGAACAATCGTCCTGCTTCGCAAAGGTGGGATTCGAGAACCGGGTGGCAAGTTTAAGATCGCCGATTCCCCCTTCTGGCTGTATCCCACCTATGAACATCAAAAGCCCCATTTACTCAAGCCGGGGTACGCAAATCGAGTCACGCCCGTCCCTTCGGGTTGGCATCCGGAGACGGTTAGGATTTCTGCGTGGGCTGAGATCACTGATCGCTTCGAGGTGAGTGATGCTGCGATCGTCGAAGCTCTGCTGCCCCTGCATATTTGGAATGAAGCCTTTGTAACGGAACGCCTGAAATGGAAGCCGCGTTTACCCCTATCGGTGCTGTTGCTGCGCGTTCACAGATTGCCGCAAGCGGTTGAAATTCCTTATTTGACTGAATATGGCGGCTGTAAATCGTGGATTAATTTGGCAGAAAGCTTATCTCCTGATGGAGCTCGTCCGGTTCTCGCGAATGCCGATTATCAGCAGCAGGTCGATGCGGTTCGGGCGGTGGCTTCGCAGTTCCCGGAAGGGGAAATCGCTGTGCCTGCAATCCCTCAAGACGAAAAGACAGGAGCAAGCAATGTCATCGTTTGAGCAGCGCATTTTTAGCAGAAGTTCGTTTTTTCCAGATGAAATTGTCGAGTTGCGTCAGGTCTGTTTCACTCCGGCTCGGGTTTTCACTCCCGGCAAATACATTGCGGGTCAACTACCTGATATCGCGTTTGAGCTGGGCTTGGTTGATCATTTGCCGCCTGTTAAAGGTAAAAGTGAAGAAGTTCAGCCTCCTAATCAACCTTTGAGGAAAAGGGCAGAAGGGGAATCAGGGGAGCCGGGATAATCGGGGGGATGGGTCGATCGATAGACGGTAGAGACAAAGTATTTGCGGTAATGTTTTTTGCAGGAAGTAAAAGTTCCTGGTGCAAATGCTTGCCTCTTAGAAAGGTTGTTTGAAAAGCAGTAATCCTTCCGAACTGCCCCTTTGTTTCCTAATCCTGGGGGAAACCGCGCCAGGTTATTCTGACTCTCAAAGTTTCCCAAAATTAGGGATTTAGGGGACAATGTGGCACCTCTGCGACTGCTCAAACAGCCTCTGAAAGGTGTTTTGGTAACTGAATGGGAAAAGAAGTGAGAAGAGGAGTTTTCTGTGAATTCTAGTCTTGTTAAAAAAGAGGCAAATCTGCTGCACAAAGCCCTGATACCCCTCCTATCGATCGATGCCGGATTCACAGAGCTCATTCTGGTTGACATTGCCAAAATTATTCAAATTTGCGGGCGCAGCAATGGCGAACTGCGATCGACCGAACTGCTTGCTTATCTGGTGCTATACGCGCTGCTGAAGGAAGATGGCGAAAAGCTATATGCGGCTTTAAACCGATGGGATGTGACAGACGATCGCATCAAATATCAAAAAATTACGCTGCAAATCATGCTGAACCTGACGCAGGGACAGCCCGAAGATCGCCTGATGCTGCCTTCTGTTTTGAACCGATTAGACGAAGAAAAAAATACCCATTACCTCGACTCAATTACCAACGCAATTTATAAATTTGCTCAGACGATTGTAAAAGCTGATGACGCTATTTCGTTAGCAGAAATGGAAGCCCTCTCGCAGGTCTGGCAAATGCTTCATACTT
>NZ_JACJOR010000536.1:0-9535 GCF_014695615.1 Leptolyngbya sp. FACHB-711 | reverse complement strand
GCCCGACGATCATTTCAGTGACGGGGTGTTCGACCTGGATGCGGGTGTTCATTTCCATGAAGTAGAAATTGCCCGATTGATCGAGCAGAAATTCGACTGTGCCCGCGCCGATATAACTAATTGCTTGAGCCGCTCGAACGGCAGCACTGCCCATTTTTTCGCGCAGTTCGGGGGTGAGGGCTGGGCTGGGGGCTTCTTCGAGCAGCTTTTGGTGGCGACGCTGAATCGAGCAATCGCGTTCGCCCAGGTGAATCACGTTGCCGTAGCTATCTGCCAGAATTTGAAACTCAATGTGGCGCGGACGTTCAACAAACTTTTCCAGATACACGCCTGCGTTCCCAAAGGCGGCTTCTGCCTCGCCCTGGGCTGCCAGGAAAGATTTGATCAGCTCATCCTCCGTCCGTACCAGGCGCATTCCCCGTCCGCCGCCGCCCGCTGTGGCTTTGATAATGACTGGATAGCCGATTTCCTGGGCGATCGCCAGAGCCTCTCTCTCGTCCGTGAGCAATCCATCGCTGCCGGGAACGATGGGAACGCCGATGCGCTGCATAGTTTCTTTTGCAGTGGACTTATCGCCCATCGATCGCATCGCTTCCGGGGTGGGACCGATAAAGGCTATCTGGTGGTCGGCGCAAATTTCGGCAAAGCGGGCGTTTTCTGCCAAGAAACCATAGCCCGGATGAATCGCAGTCGCATTGCGGGTCAGGGCAGCAGCAATAATATTGGGAATGTTCAGATAGCTTTTGCTGCTGGGAGCCTCGCCAATACAGACCGCTTCGTCGGCAAGCTGCACATGAAGCGCGTGGCGATCGATCGTGGAATGCACTGCCACGGTTGCAATGCCCATCTCCTCGCAGGTTCGCAGGATTCGCAGGGCAATCTCCCCCCGATTTGCAATCAAAATCTTTTCAAAATGCATGGGTCGTCGGCTGAGGGATAGGGTCGTTGACCGCTTCCGAATTTCCGTGGCAGATGACGCGCTTACAGCAGCAGCACGGCGACAGCGACATTCTTAAACCGGGCTTCGAAAGTGATCCAGGAAATCATCGTATCACGCGACGGCTGAGGCGATCGGCGTTTCAGACCTCAGCTTGCAGCGCAGCCCGTCCCTGATCAAGGGCGATCAGCATGGCGCGGAATTCAATCTCTCGCTGGAGTCCGTCAATTTCAATCACTCGATCGCCCTCTACCGAATCACTCATTACAATTAGCAGCACCGGATCGGGCTGTTTCACCCATAGCGTTGCCTCGATCGCATCCAGGGAAATCTGGGCAAGCGGTTTGGTATTGCGATAAAAGGTGAGCCGGTTGCGGTTTAGCAGCAGATGCTCTTCAAAGCTGAGCCTTGCCCCCTGAATCAGCAGGACGAGCAGCGTGAAGCCTAACTCCAGGGCGATCGTCCATTTCCACGGTGGGATGAGCAGCCCGATCAGATCAAAGAGCGAACTACTCTCCCCAGGCGCGATCAGCAAGAAATGAAGAAATGCGCCCCAGTACACCATAAAGTTCGACATCCACAGCACAAACAGCAAAAATCCCGTTCTTTGCCCAATCTGTTGAATCAGCAGCCAACCACTAATCCACCGCCAGCGCGAAGAAATTTGCCACTGCTGCGCGGTTCTTTGCACCTGGATCGTTTTTGGAAATGTCTCAGAAAATTCGATTAGTCCGTCGGCTGGACTGCTTCGCATCATTCCCTCGTCGATCGGCTCCCAGGCAAATTTTCCCTGCCCTTCACTCTGCTTGAACGCGATCGGCACATGGAGCTGTCCTGCAAGCGATCGAGCAATATCAAGGGCACGGCTGACCTGCCTTTGCTCATCGACTAATAGCTCTGAGGCATCGCATAGCCGCAGATTGATTTGCCAAACCACGCCGAGCCGATCGTCAAACACGCCGCCGTAAAGTTCGCTGCGGTGAATCGTAATCTGTTCAATTTCGGTTTGCCTCAGCTTCAGATGATTGTGCTGTCCATCGGGAAGCTGCTGATCCCAAACCAGCCAATGCTCGCTGCCATGTAGGTGAATAATGCTGCGGCTGCCTGGCGATCGAAACCGATACCGAAATTCATACAGCGCAATCTGCCGATCGATCGTCCAGATCAGCAGAAAGGCGATCGTGATCGGCTGCTGTAATGTACCAAAGCGATAAACCATCAGTGAACAAACGCACAGCAGCAGAAAGAGCAACGCGGATAAAAGGCTGTCTGTCTGTTTTCCCTTGACCAGTTCAGCCCAGACCACTTGCAGCAGCAGCTGATAGAGGGCAGAAAATCCTTTTTTGATCAGGACGATCGGCTTCAGGAGTGGCGCATAGGCAGGCGGTTGGGCAAAATACGCGCTGCCTTGAAAGTGCATTTTAGGCGGCATCTGGGACGACATTTGGGGCGGCATGATTAGTTCTCACGCTTCAGGCGTTTATGTCAAAGATGCCCGAATTGCGATCGAAACATTAGCCAATGATTGTGACTCCACAAAGCCCAGCCTTGTATTTCTGGAATTTCCGATCGCTTTTATCTATCGAATCCGCCTATCTCGAATCCGCCTATCTCTAATCTACCTATCTGCTCAATTGATTCAACCAATGCTCAGCGGGCGATCGCTAAACCCTTGAACAAACCCTTGAACTGTTTTAATCTATTCGGGTTTTCCCGAATTCTGCTCGATCTTTTCGCGCTCTATTTATTAATGAAGGATGATTAATGAAGGGGAAATGAGGGGGATTTGAACCGCGTAAGCCACAGGTCTAATCCCCTTCCCATCGCTGCCTCAGCCATTTCCTCAATCAAGCGGATTCCATGCAAGCTCAAATTTAATTGGGACGAATTCTCGATCGGTTGAGGCTGGATACAATCGATCGCAATTGAAGTTGCTGCTGATGATGGAGGAGCCGCACGCTGCTAAGACCTTAAGCTAAAGCAGTTCATTGAGCTTCGCACCGTCCTGTGATGCTTGCGCTTATGCCATTCGGATGAGCTGTTATTGTTCACGGTCGCTCACTGTCACGGTTGCTCACTGTCGCTTAAAGGACACTCTCATGGCTAATCAAGACTCGCCAGCACACCCTTTAATTGTCGTGGGTGGTTCAATGGGAGCAATTCACGCATTAATCCAGCTATTGCAACACCTGCCAGACAAATTTCCCGCAACGATTTTTGTGGTGATGCACACTCAGGCACGTCAGTCGCTTGCACTTGCCCAGACGCTACAACCCTGGAACGAAATTCTAGCCTGTGAGGCGATTGATGGCGCGAGCATTAAATCCAGGCACCTCTACACTGCAGTACCAGACCGTCATTTGCTCCTGTCTCTAGAAGGAATGCGTGTGGTCATGGGTCCGAAAGAGCACGGATTTCGACCCGCAGTTGACCCGCTATTTCGCACCGCTGCTGAACACTACGGCAAGCGAGTCATTGGCATCATTCTTTCCGGTGGGCTTTGGGATGGGACAGCAGGACTCGCAGAGGTTAAAGCTCGCGGAGGCGTTACGATCGTGCAAGACCCCCAGCAAGCCCTGGTTCCCAGTATGCCCCAAAGTGCCATTAACTACGGTGTTGCTGATCATATTCTCCCGATCGCCGGGATCGCCCAGTTGCTCGTCACGCTCATTCAGCAACAGGCGCATGAATCAAAGAACGCGCTATGACCCAGAAAGAACCCAGACCCGATGCTGCTCATTTAGAACAGGACGCTCTTGAGCAAATGATGGCAACCAATTCGCCTGCTGGTCTAGGCTGCCCAGATTGCGGGGGATCACTGTGGCACGTGAACAGCGGCGGCATAAAGCGTTACCAGTGTCATGTGGGGCACGCTTTTCTTCCCGAAAGTTTGATCAAAAGCCAGGGAGAAGAAGTCGAACGGCAGTTGTGGACAGCGTTACGGTTGCTGCGAGAACAAGCTGTTGTGGCTCGTTGGCTGGCAGCAGAAGCGCGATCGCAAAAGCGTCCAGCCCAGGAGATCGAGCAGATTGTGGCACAGGCTGAGCAAGCGTTGCACCAAGCCGAGACATTGCATCAGATGTTGCTGAGTAGTTCGGTGAGTCCGGTATTGGAAACTCGTTCAGAGTCACCGATATCTGATCTGCCAATGAACCAGTGAAACGAGGCAAGTCAAACGGGGCAAATCAAACTGCCTTTTACCCCTGGACAAGGAAGGGCGATCGCGACGCTGCTGTACAGTCCCTTTTTAAAGAACCCTCTTTAAAGAAAATTTCCTCAATCTACCGAAGGTTAGAGGGTAGTAAAGCACTGCATCTAGAATACTGGGACAGGGCAGTTTTTGCGGTTCTGTTTTGTTCTACCTGTCCTAATTGATTCGCTCCCCAATTGTTGCCTCCCAGGATTGCTGTGTCTGCTTCCAACTCCCGTATTCTGATCGTTGATGATTTGATGGACAACTTATTTCTGCTGCAAACCGTTTTGGAGGCAGAAGGATACGAAGTTGACATAGCAGATAATGGTCGGTTAGCGGTAGCAATGGTGGAAGCCAATCCGCCAGACCTGATTTTGCTAGACGTGATGATGCCTGGTATGGACGGATACGAAGTGACGCAGGAAATTCGCCAGAGGCAAGACCTACCCTACATTCCAATCCTTTTAGTGACGGCACATGAAGAGCCTAAAGCGGCTGAAGGGCTGAATTTAGGAGCTAATGATTTTATTCGTAAACCGGTCGATTTTGACGAACTGGTGGCGCGGGTAAAAGCTTTTCTGCAATTCAAAGACAGAATGCATCCTGTCTGATCGCGATTAAAATTTCCCTTGCTGTTCCCAATTCTGGGGGAAACTGAACCATTGCTCCGTTGCAAAGTCCCCCAAGTTGACTCATGTAAGGGGCGATGCAGCACTTTTGATCCCTCTAAAGCAACCTCCTAAAGGAATCCGGGTCACAATCTATTCCTTCCAGTTCATTCTTTTTCTTACCCCTGACCGAAGAAATAGGGCTGAAGAAGTTTCACGATGTGAACTGAAAAATAAAATTTTTATCATGTCTGCGATTGATTCTTTTAATTCTTCGCACTTTCCCGCCCCTTATATTCTGGTTGTGGATGATATCGAAGACAATCGAGCACTGCTGCAAGTGCTACTGGAAGGTGAAGGGTATGTGGTCGAAACTGCGTCAGAAGGCTATGGTGCGATCGCCAAAATCGAACGCCATCCTCCAGACCTGATCGTGCTGGATCTGATGATGCCTGGCTTAGACGGCTGCGGCGTTGCCGAGTGGCTCGCACAAAACTATCCATTTATTCCGGTTCTGGTGGTGACGGGCTGTTCTGAGTTTCCAGATTTCTGTCATCGATATCAATTAGTTGCTGACTGTATCCGAAAGCCAATTACCTTTGAGGAGTTGCTTGAAAAGACGCGAGCTTTTGCAGCAGCCTCACAACATCGCAGGCAATCTATCTATCACTTTCTGGATCGAAATTAAGCCAGGGGTCAGAATCAAACTTAGTCTTTTGTAAGATGAACCAGCGCAGCGTAATGCCTGATGCTCGAAGGCTCACTGCGTTACGGCTTTACCTAACACACCCTACGGTTAATTACTGAGCGATGGTTCAGTTTCCCCGGGATTGGGCGCAGTTCGAATCATCGTATCGCTTTTCAAAAGTCTGATTAGACTCGATCGCCGCTCAACTGTCGCTACGGTAGGCAATATCGTAGACAAAAGGTGATGGGAGAACTGTAATGAGCGAACTATATCATTAGGCGAACTATATAATGAGCGAACTACGATAGACGAACTCTAATGGGCAAACTAATGGGAATGGGCAAACTAATGGTCAAACTGTGATAGGCAAACCGCGATCGTTTACTTTATTGCAAGTGTAAGAACCAGTAGTGTCTATATATTGCTGATTCAAATCTTTATGGACTTGAGAAACTGGTTTCTTGCTCCCGATTGCCCTGTCGACAGAGCTGCTTCCCATCGCCAGAGTTTAAAGATTGCGCGAGTTGCCAGTGGTCTGGTCGTGCTGTTGGGATGCCTGGTTCTGCTTGGCTGGAGCTTGAATCTCGCATTTCTAAAGAGCGTGATTCCAGGGTCGGTGTCTATGAAGGCGAATACAGCCCTTTGCTTTATTTTGGCTGGCGTGTCGCTGGGGCTGCAAACTCGAACCCGCCGCTCTGCCACGACTTCCCTTGCAACAGGCTGTGCAGTTGCAGTCGGTGCGATCGGTTTACTGACGAGCAGTCAGTACGGGTTCGGCTTCAATCTTGGGATCGATGAACTGCTGTTTCGGGATACTCCGCTTTCTCCGGCAACGTCTCATCCCGGTCGCATGGGCATCAATACCGCTATCAACTTTGTGCTGACGGGTGCCGCCCTCTGGTTATACAGTCAGCGAGAAAAACTAAGGCAGCGATCGCATCAGCAAGCCAGGTTCGATCGCATCACTATGGCTCAAAGTTTAACGGCGGCTGCGGGTTTAATTGCGCTACAAGCAATGGTGGGCTATGCCTATAGGGTTCAAGTGTTGCATCGGGTCAGCAGTCTGACCACCTCAATGGCAGTTCATACTGCGTTCGCGTTTATCCTCCTTTGTGCAGGGATTCTGGCACTGGAAAGCGATCGGGGACTAATGCACACCCTGACTCGTCGAGATTCGATTGGAAGTGATGTCGCCCGCCGATTTGTACCTGCCACGATCGTGGTGCCGCTGGTTCTGGGGTGGGTCTTTTTACAGGGGCAAGATTCAGACGCTTATGACCCAAACTTCGCGCTGTCGCTGCTGTCTCTATCGCAGATTGCTGTTGCGCTGGGGTTAATTTGGCTGAGTGCTGGCACGCTCGATCAGCTTGATCAGGAACGCAAGCAATCTTCCGAACGGCTGCGCCTCAGCGAGGAACGACTCCAGCTTGCTTTGCAAGGATCAAAGCAGGGAATCTGGGATTGGAATCTCATCACTGGGGTTTTGACCTGGGACGATCGCTGCAAAGAAATTTTTGGACTGCCGCCCGATGTTCCCGTGACCTGGGCATGGCATCTCGACGCGCTGCATCCTGACGATCGCCAGCGAGTGTCTCATGCGGCTGCGACTGCGTTACGCGATCGCGCTGAGTTTGACGAGGAGTACCGCATCTTTCAACCGAACGGCACAATGCGTTGGGTACTGGCACGCGGACAAGGATATTCTGACGCTGCTGGGGAACCTTGCCGCATGTCAGGGACGGTTCTCGACATTACCGAGCGTAAGCACATCGAAGACGCTCGCAGAATCGCCGAACTCAATGACCAGTTCCTCAACGACCTCGATTCGCGACTGCGCCAGCTTTCCGATGCGGACGCAATGGAATGGGAAGTGGTCAGTCGATTAGGCGAATACCTCAAGGTCGATCGCTGTCTGTGGCACAACGTTGACCTGCAAGCAGATATCATCACCGTCGAGCAGGATTGGCGATCGCAGGCAGAAATGCCCAGCATCGTTGGCACGTATCGCTTATCCGAAATGATGTTGCCCAACATAATTCATCAATACCAGCAGACCAGCCACCCTGCTGTCGTTCGGGATGTTGCAACCTGTGAGCATACTGCGCCTTTTGCTCAAAACTATAGGGGGCTGGGAATTCATGCCTTTGTCGCCGTTCCCTGCGTAAGAGCAGGACGCTGGGTTGCCCATCTTACTGTCAATTCCGCCGCCGTGCGCTCGTGGCGATCAGATGAAGTAATGCTCCTTCAGGAAGTGGTGGTGCGGCTCTGGCCGCTGATCGAGCAAACGCGAACGATGCAGGCTTTGCGCGACAGTGAAGAGCGGCTGCGCCTGGCTTTAAGGGCTGCGAACCAGGGCTTGTATGACCTCAACGTTCAAACCGGAGATGCGATCGTCAGCCCCGAATATGCCTTGATGCTAGGGTACGATCCAGAAACCTTTGAGGAAACCAACGCCAGATGGCGCGAACGCCTGCACCCCGACGACTGGGAACCCGTCAGCCGTGCCTATGAAGAATACATTGCTGGGAAACAAGATGAGTATCGGGTTGAATTCCGGCAGCGTACAGTCAGCGGCAGCTGGAAGTGGATTTTGTCGCTGGGCAGAATTGCTGCTTGGGATGCTGAAGGAAACCCGCTGCGGATGCTGGGCACGCACACTGACATTAGCGATCGCAAGCAAGCCGAACTCGAACGTGAAGAACTGCTTGCCCGTGAACAGGTCGCCCGCCAGGAAGCAGAGCGGGTAAACCGCCTGAAAGATGACTTTTTCTCTGCCTTGTCCCACGAACTGCGAACGCCCCTCAACCCAATTCTGGGCTGGACGAAAATGCTGCAAGGGCGCAAGCTAACTCCCGAAAAAGTGGCTCATGCACTGGAGACGATCGAGCGCAACGTGCGACACCAGATTCATCTAGTCGATGATTTACTGGATGTCTCGCGGGTGATTCAGGGCAAGCTGCGGTTAAGCTTTTGTCCGCTCGATTTGACACTCATTCTGACTGATGCAATCCAAACGGTGGAATTTGCCGCGCAAGCAAAATCTGTCACCCTTCAGTTCAACCCTTCAGAGCCGATTTACACGATGGGCGATGTCGATCGGCTGGGACAGGTCTTCTGGAATCTGTTCTCGAACGCTATTAAATTTACCCCAGAGGGCGGTCAGGTTGAGATTCAACTGTCGGTTTCTCAAGACGGCTTCAGCCGCTTTGCTCAGGTTTGCATTGCTGATACTGGAATTGGGATCGCGCCTGATTTTTTGCCCCATGTTTTTGAATACTTTCGTCAGGCCGAGGGCGGCTCAACGCGGAAGTACGGCGGCTTAGGGTTAGGGCTGGCGATCGTGCGGCATTTAGTCGAACTGCACGGCGGCACAATTACCGCAGATAGTCCTGGGCTAGGACAGGGTGCAACGTTTATCGTCAAGCTGCCCCTGCTGAACGAAGGCGATCGCTTTGAGCCAACCGATTTTGGCAGGCAAGCGGCAGACGACGGAGACAGTCATGGCTCAGCTGCCCAGGCTGCATCGCCCCCGGACGCGATTGCTTTATTCTCTGGGATGACCACTTCGTTCGGTGCTTTGGCGGGCGTTCGCATTGTGCTAGTCGATGACGAGCCAGATAATCTAGAGCTGCTGCGCTTTTTGCTCACCCACGAAGGCGCAATTGTCACTGCCTTTACCTCGCCTTCAGAAGCATTGCGGCACATTGCCCAATCTCCGCCCGACCTATTAATTAGCGACATTGGAATGCCAGAGCTGGATGGCTACGAGTTCATTCAACAAGTTCGATTATTGCCATCGCCACAATTGCAGGCTATTTCAGCGGAAGCTACACTGCCAAAGACGGAAGCTGCACTGCTGCCAAAGGCAATTGCACTCACCGCTTTTGCCCAACCCTCCGATGAGCAGCGAATTCTTGCAGCAGGCTTTCAAGCATATCTCCCGAAACCGATCGACCGGCTTCAGCTCATTGCAGCCGTCAAACAGATTTTGTCTCAACCCTGACGTTCAACCCTAATCCTCAAGCGAATAGAGCATTGCGCGCCTTCTTGGAAGAATCCATTTAATAAAAAAATGGGCAGAAAAAAATGGGCAGACAAGATTTGTCCAA
>NZ_JACJOR010000535.1:0-24985 GCF_014695615.1 Leptolyngbya sp. FACHB-711 | reverse complement strand
CAGGACGCTGGGGCAGAGTGAGATGGCTGCCATAACCCGCGACTTTGCGCCAGTCGAGCTGAAGCAGTTGGCAGCACTGCTTAAACGTTTCAATGTAGAGCGGTTTGCGCTGCATCAGCCGCTGCCAGGTGTCGAGGGCAGTGTTGCCCAGTGCCGATCGAATCACGGTGGGGCAATCGGTGGGACTATCGAGCGCGTCATCCTGCTGCATATAGAGCTGTTCGCTGACCTGAAGGATCTTTTCTAGCCCCGATCGCGAAGGCTTCAGCAAAAAGGCGGGTTCGACAATGAGCGTTGTGCCGTTTCTACGAATCACATCCACAATTTCGCCTGCGGCAATGCTGAGATTTTGAGGACAGCGAGCTAGCCACCAGGCACTATTGAAGTAAACTTGTCCGGTTCGACGCGGCTGAATTTCACGTTCAACGATCGCCTGTCCCTGCCAGGGTTCTCCTTGTTCATCAGCCGTTGATTTGTCGAATCGATCGGGTTCTAACCCGTTTGCTAGATCAAACTGCATTTTGATTAACTCCCTGATTCAGGCGGCAATGCTGGAAAAGCGATCGCAAGAGCAAAGACATTTGCTTACTGTTTGGCTTCTTTTATTCTCGCGGGTGATCGCGTAGACAGGCGGCGTCTCCGGGGAAAATCTTTAGGGTTGTCTCCGAGTCGAGCATTTCTGAGGGGAGGGTGAAATCAAACGATGAATTCAGATGAACACTGTAAATTGAATTGTGCGTGAATTAAAGCGTGAATCGTGCTCGGACACTAAAAAGTTACAGAAAAGCAAGCCTTGGGACACAGGTAATCCCATTGCCAAGCATGAGTCTACGAACTTTGAGGAACATTTTGTGAAACGTCCCTGGAGGAACATCTCGATCGAAAGACTGATTAGCGATCGAAATAAATCAAAATAAGCGGAATACAAAATCAGCTCTACGAGTGATCCGGGATGCTTATTCCCTACAACAATGGCTGTTGAAAATCCAGAAATCAAACCTACTTTTTGGATCAGCCGGTCTGCCCCTCCTGCAAGGGAGGAGTGCTTTCCGTAGCGGGGACTTGCAAAAAGCCGAGACGATCGAACGGGAAAAAGCAGAAGATTGCACGACCGATAATATTCTGACGCGGCAAAAAGCCCCAGACGTGAGAATCATTACTGTTGTTGCGGTTGTCACCCATCACAAAAAACTGGTCTGCAGGAACGCGTACTGATGGCATTTCGTAGGCAGGCGGCTCGGCAAGGTAGGCTTCGGTCAGGGATTGACCGTTGATTAAAACATTGCCCTGCGTCACTTGCACGATGTCTCCCGGTGTGCCAATCACCCGCTTGATAAATGCCTTATCAGGCGCATAACCAAACTGCTGAAGCTGGAGCGGCGGGTCAAAAACGACAATCTCTCCGTGCTGGGGCGA
This sequence comes from Leptolyngbya sp. FACHB-711, assembly GCF_014695615.1. Lineage (NCBI taxonomy): Bacteria > Bacillati > Cyanobacteriota > Cyanophyceae > Leptolyngbyales > Leptolyngbyaceae > Leptolyngbya > Leptolyngbya sp. FACHB-711. The sequence goes on along the minus strand of NZ_JACJOR010000535.1, from coordinate 23,569 downwards.
TCGAAACCGATAAGCAATTTTCTCTACCACGAGCCGATCGCCAATTTGCAGGGTAGGCAGCATCGAATCCGAGGGAATGTAGCGCGGCTCTGCTACAAATAGCCGAATCACGATCGCCAGCACCAGCGCGATGCCTAAAATTTGCACGTTGTCTCGCTGTCCTTTCGAGAGGCGCGACCACCACGAGCCAGACTGCTTCTTAACAGAAGCTTCAGTGTTGGCGGATTGAGCATTGGGGGGAACGTTTTGCGATTCAGAAGCCATCGGGATTCAGAAGCCAATAGATAGAGCGAATTTCTCTCGATCGAGAGACCATCCCAACCTTACAATTTTTTTAACCGTATTCCCAGGAGAGCCGTAAATTATGGCAAGTTCAGCGTCGGGCGATTCAACAGCTCCCTCGGAGCAGGCAAACTCAAAACAAAATTTAGAACAGTGGTACATTGTCAAACAGCCGAGCGGAGTCTGCCAAATTCTCTCTGTTGCCGAAGCTTCTGAGTTTGCGAATTGGTCTGATCACGAGAAATGGGGACCGTTTCAGTCCCAGGGCGAAGCGATCGCCCGTCGGGTGGGGCTGATCCGGGCTGGAAAGTGTCAACCTCAGTAAAAAGTGTCAGTCCCAGTAAAGAGCCAGCCCTAGTAAAGAACTGATTGCCGCTTTGCTAATCATTCACCGGACGATTCCCCGGATGATTCACCCGCTCATTCACCCCATTATTGGTTTACTCGCCATTTTTGCTGCCCCTATGTCCTTTCGATCGCTCAACCTCCCCATTGCCCAACTCACCGAACCCACTTCGATCGCCCTCGCCCAATCCATCTACGTTCAAGGCATCGAAACCCCGCTTCAGCCAGAGCCGGTTGCTTCGCAGTTCCCTATAGGGATAATCGAGACGGCGTTTGTTTATCGAAAAGGCAAACAGACCAGAAATCAGCCGATCGTGTTACTCCACGGATTTGACAGCTCTGTGTTTGAGTTCCGGCGGTTGCTGCCGCTGCTTGCAGAACACGAAGACACCTGGGCGATCGATTTGCTGGGGTTTGGATTTACCGATCGTCCGGCGGGAATTCCCTTTAGCGCAGCGGCAATCAAGACTCATTTTTATTACACCTGGAAAACGCTGATCGGTCAGCCGATGGTGCTGGTGGGGGCTTCGATGGGGGGCGCGGCTGCGATCGATTTTGCCCTGACTTATCCAGAAGCAGTGTCGCGGCTGGTGCTGATTGATAGTGCAGGCTATTCGGCAGGTCCGCCGATCGGCAAATTCCTAATTGAGCCAATAGGCAGGTGGGCGACTAATTTTTTGCGAAGTCCGAAGGTGCGTCGCGATGTCAGCCTGAAGGCTTACGCTGATCCCCAGTTTGTCACCGACGATGCCCTATCCTGTGCGGCACTGCACCTGGAGCATCCCCACTGGCAAAATGCTTTGATTGCCTTTACGCAGAGCGGGGGCTACCGTTCGTTTCGCAGGCAGCTTGCCCAGCTTCAGCCGCCAACGCTGATTCTGTGGGGCAAGAACGATCGCATTTTGGGCATCAAAGATGCAACTCGCTTGCACCAGGCAATTCCCCAAAGTCGTCTGGTCTGGATCGATCGCTGTGGTCATGTGCCGCATCTAGAGCAGCCACAGTTAACCGCCGCCCATATTTTGAAATTCCTGGAGCCTGAGTAAATGTTTCAGGGTGAATGGTTCAGGAGTCCCCATAGTCCTGCGTTTGCCCCCAATCCCCGACCCATGAGACACTTCCGCTTCAGGATGCGGTTCAGAATTCGGTTCAAAGTTCCTCAATCTCGAAAATTTCGAGGGATTTCATGCTCTCTTCCGGCTCAAAGTTCCCCACGGATGGGAATTTGGGGGGCGGTTCAGGTCGCTTCCTCGCAGCTTCAAACATCCTCTTAACGGGCGAATGTTCCTGCCCTGTGTCGTGATATTGTTAAAGCTCCCCCTGTCTGAGCGATCGAGGAATGCTGCTGTGAAGTCGTCTGCTCCGCCATTTGCTCCGAAAGTATTGGTCATCCTGAATGGTAAGGGCGGCGTGGGTAAAACAACAACAGCAATTAACCTGGCGGCAGTATTTGCAGAAAGGTTTCGGGTGCTGCTAGTAGATGCCGATCCGCAGGGATCAGCAAGCTGGTGGGTGGAGCGCAGTCAGCGCAGTTTGGGATTTGATTTGTCGCAGGAAGCCGACCCTACTCTGCTAACAGGACTGCGGCGCGTCAAGGATTACGAGCTGATTGTCGTGGATACCCGACCCGCGCTGGACTCCGAATCTCTGATGGCAGTGATTCCGGCAGCCGATTATTTGCTTTTACCGACCCCGCCTGCCCCAATGGATCTGTCTGCCCTGATCGAAACGGTGAAGCGCACGGTGATTCCGGCTCAAGTTCCCCATCGGGTGCTGCTTACTCGCGTTGATCCCCGCAGTCTGGGGGAAGCTCTGGAGGCACAAAATACGCTGCTCGAAATGGGCATTCCTGCCTGTCATGCGTTTATTCGAGCGTACAAAGCACACGAACGAGCGGCATTAGAGGCGCAGTCTGTCATTCAGTGGCGCGGCAAAAACGGGCGAGAAGCAGAGGCAGACTATCGGCGCGTTGCGGAGGAAGTGCAGCGGGATTGGGCATGATGTGAGCATGATTATTGATAAAATTTGCATCTGGAGTAGGCGGCAAAGGCTAGAATTTGAAGGGATTGGAGGCAACTATGGCAAAGAAGCGGCTTTCGGATTTACTGCGGGACGAAGTCAATAAATCGGCAGATAAGGCAGGGCAAGCGGCTGAGCCTTCTTCTGAACCATCAAACGAGCCGTCGAACGAGCCGGCAAATCAGTCATCCAATGAGTCGGCAAACGAGCCATCGAACGAGTCGGCAAATCAGTCAGCAGATCAGTCAGCAAAATCAACCGGGGCGAAGCCAGCCAAGCCACCTGAAAAATTGCCTGCTTCGAGTCAGCCGACGATCGACTCAGCCGATTCAGCCATAAGTAAGGCAAGTCCCGAAACCCCTGCTGAAGCCAAAACAACCGCCCCCCAGGGAGAACCACTTCGCCTCGGCGTTCATCCCAGCCAGCAGAATCAGCAAGATGCAACCGCTGAGGTAGCTGCTGCCCAGTCTGCTCGACGCAATAGCCCCACCAAAGCAGAACTCGAAACCACGATCGCCGAACTCAAAACTCAGCTCGAAACGGCTCAGCAGCAGAAAGAAAGCTTTGACCAGCAGATCGATCACCTTCAGGCAGAAGTGAAGCGGCAGCAGTCTGTAATCGACCAGCTTCAAGCGGAGATGCAGCAGTCTAAATCGCTCAGAGCTGAACTGGAAGAAGCCCGACAAGTCATTCTCAAGCTTTCGGAAATCAACGTCAAACCCGTTGACGCGAAGTACGCCAGCAAGGAACAGGACACGCGTAAGCAACAGGACACCCGTAAGGAAATCGCTGGCACAGCAACGCATGGTGTGGCTCCGACTGCCCATCTTCACTATGTTAAAGCGGGAGAATCACAACCAATCCCGCCTCAGTCTGCTATCAGTAAATCCGGTGCGCCGATCGTTCCAGCGCCTTCTAACGCGGCTGAACCCGAGCTAGAGTCCAAGCCAGTCCAGTTCAAGATGCCCGCTTCCAACGAAGATGCAGGCAAACTCGCGCCGCCCAGCCGACACCAGCAGGAACTTCGCCGCATTCTCGACCACCCGATCCGACCCGCCTCCCTGCCACCGATGTCAACGCCGCAAAAGGAAGACAAGAAGCTGAGCGAAACGGACATGGGCTGGGTGGATTGAGATCGTTAAGATAGATAGAGCCAGTATTAGCGAACGTGAAGCTTCATGACCTCAACCCTCATCAGTTCCTCCTCCGGTCTTAACGCACCCCTGAATGCGCCTACCGTTCATCAATTGTCCAGTGGACTGACAATCGTTGCCGAGCAAATGCCCGTCGATGCGGTGAATCTGAGTCTCTGGGTGGGGATTGGTTCTGCGATCGAAACTGACGAAATCAATGGCATGGCTCACTTCTTGGAGCACATGATCTTTAAAGGCACGCAGCGGTTGCAGAGCGGTGTGTTTGAACGAGAAGTCGAGCAGCGCGGCGCAGCCACCAATGCAGCAACCAGCCAGGACTACACCTACTACTACATTACCTGTGCCCCTCAAGACTTTGCTGCCCTGGCTCCACTCCAGATTGAAGTTGTGCTGAATGCTGCCATCCCAGATGATGCCTTTGAGCGGGAGCGAATGGTCGTTCTGGAAGAAATTCGCCGCTCTGAAGACAATCCTCGTCGCCGCACCTACGCCCGATCGATCGAGGCAGGATTCGATCGCCTGCCCTATCGCCGTCCCGTTCTTGGACCTGCCAGTGTCATCGAAAACTTGAAACCGCAGCAAATGCGCGACTTCCACGCAACCTGGTATCGTCCTCAGTCGATGACCGCCGTTGTTGTAGGGAACCTGCCCGTCGATCGCCTGATCGAAATTGTTGCCGAAGGCTTTGAAGCAGCTCAATCCAGCAATTCTCCCACGCCCACAGTTCCCAGCCCCCATCTCCTCTCCCACTCCCCCGAAGCCCCCTTTACCGAAGTCAGCCGTCAGGAATTTGAAGACGACGGCTTGCAGCAGGCGCGTCTGGTGATGATGTGGCGCGTTCCCGGTATGGAGGATTTAGCTGAAACCTATGCGCTGGATGTGCTGGCTTCAGTGTTGGCACGCGGACGGACTTCTCGCCTGATTCGGGATTTGCGCGAAGAGCGAGGCTTGGTATCGAGCATCTCGGTCAGCAATATGACTTATACGCAGCAGGGCTTGTTCTACCTCGCTGCCCAGCTTCCTACTGAAAATATTCCAGCCGTAGAAGCCGCTGTGCAGCAGCACATTCGCCAGCTTCAAACCGAGCCGATCCAGGAATCTGAGATCGAGCGCATTCGCACTCTGGTTGCTAATCGCTTTATTTTCGCCAACGAAACGCCAAGCGATCGCGGCAGTCTCTACGGCTATTACCAGGCAATTCTGGGCGATCTGGCTCCTGCACTCGACTATCCGGCACAAATTCAGGCGCTAGAGGCGATCGATCTGCAGCGGGCAGCGCAACGCTATCTCGACCCGGATGTCTATCGTGCCGTAGTGATGAAGCCGACCGTTTCGTAAGTGCCGTCAGCAATCCCGTCAGCAGTGCCGCTAGAACTCCAATGCAGTGGAACGAAATTGCCGCCCACATTTCTCAGGTGACTGATCAGCCCTTTCAGGTGGCACACCAGCGATCGGTCGGGGGCGGCAGTGTCAATCAGGCATACGCGATTTCTGGCGGCGAACAGTCCTATTTCGTCAAGCTAAACCAGGCGAGTCGGCTTGCCATGTTTGAGTCGGAGGCATTGGGACTGCGGGAAATCGGCAAAACGGGAACGATTCGAGTGCCGCAGCCAATCTGCTGGGGAGTGAGTGGCAACGCTGCCTATCTGGTGCTGGAATGGCTGGAATTAGGCTACGGTGAACCGCCGACCTGGGAGGCAATGGGGCGCAATCTGGCGGCAATGCACCGCATCACCAGTGCTCAAGGTTTTGGCTGGCATCAAAATAATACGATCGGCTTTATTCCCCAAATGAATTCGTGGACGCAAAGCTGGGTCGAGTTTTGGATCGAGCATCGGTTGGGCTATCAGTTTCAGCTTGCCCGCCGCAAAGGAGGACGCTTTTCTCAACAAGATCGCCTGCTGGCTGCCGTTCCCAAAATTCTGGCGGGACATAATCCGCAGCCTTCTCTTGTGCATGGCGACCTCTGGACAGGCAATGCCGCTGTGACGCTTGAGGGAGAGCCTGTGATTCTTGACCCGGCAACCTATTACGGCGATCGCGAAGTGGATCTAGCCATGAGCCAGCTTTTTGGCAGTTTCCCGACCGGGTTTTACAGTGCTTACCAGGCGGCTTTTCCGCTCGATTCAGGGTATAAAACTCGCAAAATTTTCTATAACCTGTATCACATTCTCAATCACTTCAATCAGTTCGGCGGCAGCTATGAATCCCAGGCAAATCAAATGATTGCATCGCTGTTGTCGTAAATGGAAGCGATCGGTTTCAGCCGGAAGATCTCTCGATTCTAAAGCAGTACAATATGGGCATCTAGCTCGATCGAACTCATCTTTGGGGACAGAAGCAGGCAGACTGTAACGATCGAAATTAGGATGATTCTTCCTATTTCTGAAACATCTAATTTCCGGCGTCGATCGTCTCAAACTGCTTCGCGTAAAAGCGAGCATAGCGTCCACTGTGCGCCAGAAGTTCCTGATGCGTTCCCGATTCCACCACGCGACCCTGCTCTATTACCAGAATGCGATCGGCGCGACGGATGGTAGCGAGGCGGTGGGCAATGATAAACACGGTGCGGTTTTGCATTAGTCGTTCGAGAGCTTCCTGCACCAGGGCTTCGGATTCAGAGTCAAGAGCAGACGTGGCTTCATCCAGAATCAGAATGCGGGGATTGAGCAGGACGGCACGGGCGATCGCAATGCGCTGTCGCTGTCCGCCGGAGAGATTCACGCCCCGTTCCCCCACCCAGGAATCATAGCCGTCTGGAAACTGGGAAATAAACTGATGAGCATTTGCAACTTTTGCAGCAGCAATCACCGCGCCGATATCATAATTGTGCTGACCAAAGGCAATATTTTGGGCGATCGTCCCGGAAAATAGCACCGTTTCCTGCGGCACAATTCCGATCTGGCGACGGAGGCTGCTGAGCGTCACCTGACGAATATCCACCCCATCAATCAGGATTTGTCCGGCTTGCGGATCGTAAAAGCGCGGCAGCAGATTCACCAGCGTTGTTTTGCCTGCCCCCGATGCCCCGACTAATGCGATCGCTTCACCGGGAAACGCCAGCAGGCTGAGGCTTTGCAAAACGGGCTGATTGGGTTTGTAACTAAAGCAAACATCGCGCAATTCGACCTTGCCGCTCACCCAGGGTAGGGGTTGAGCGTTGGGTTGCTCGACGACGGCAGGCTCGATGTGCAGCAGCTCAAAAATGCGATCGACCGAGGCTTCTGCCTGCTTGAATTCGTTGTAGTTTTCTGGAAGGTGGGCGATCGGGTCAATCAGCCATGCTACTGCAACCGCATAGCTACCAAACTCCGTTCCGGTGAGGTTGCCCTGCGCGATTTGCCAGCCCCCCAGCAGCAGTAGCAGCAAAATACTCACCGCATATAGAAAACCCACCACGGGAAACTGCACTGCCTTCAGCCATGCTGCCTTGTACTTTGCCCGCCGATTGCGCTCGGCTTCTACACTAAAGCGATCGACTTCATACGCTTCTGCCGCAAATGCCCGCACTAATCGAATGCCGCTAAAAACTTCTGTCACCAAGGAAGATAAATCAGAAATTAAAGATTGACTGCGGCGAGATTGTTTTAAGATACGTTCGCCAAACCAGCTAATCAACCCACCCAATAACGGAACGGCAATTAAACTCGCCAGCGTGAGCTGCCAATTGAGATACACCATGTAACCAAACACGAGAATCAACTGCAACACGCAGGGGATGAAATCGTGAAAGACTTTGTTGATGGCTTCACCAATGCGATCGATATCTTCTGTTAATCGATAAGTGAGATCGCCCGTCTGTGCTCGTTCAAAATAGCTGAGGCTCAAGGTTTGCAGGTGTGCGTAGGTTCGCTTTCTTAAATTCAGCGCGATCGCCAGAGAAGCCTTTGCCATCAGCGCATCCTGTCCGTACTGTGCCGTCTTCTGCACTAGGAAGACGAGTGCCACGATCGCCGCTGTTTTCGCCAGATTCAGCACATCCCCCTTCACCAAAAAACTGAGCAGTTGCCCACCCAATGCTGCTAAAAGGGGCCAGCAAACCGTGAAAACCAGCGTACAGAGCAATGCCTGAACGATCGTGCCTGTTTGAGGACGGAGGTAGGGGAGGAGTTGCCAGTAGGTCGATCGGGGCATGGGGTGGATGGGGAGGTGAAAAGATATGAGGAGGTGGAAAGATGGGGGGATAGGGAGATGAAGAGAGGGAGATGGGTATTAGGAAAATGGGGAGTAAAGGGCAAAGAGGGTGAGGGACTAGAGAAGTAACTTCCTTTTCAGATTCAAGTTTGCTAGTGTTTTCACCTCATCCCCTTATCCCCTGAAGTGCTCGACGCAAGTCCCCTCCCTGTTCAGCAAGACGCTGCTTGGCGGCGATCGCATCCAGTCCGCTCCAGTGCATCAGGAGGGCAAGTTTGACTTGACGATCGCTTTTTTCTAAAAGTTCGGCGGCCTCCGAGCGGGGGAGTTGGGTCAGGTCTTGCAAAATGCGAAGGGCGCGATCGTACAGCTTGCGATTAGTGACGGAGACATCGACCATCCGGTTGCCGTAGACTTTGCCCAGTTTCACCATTGTTCCGGTCGAGAGGATATTCAGGGCGAGTTTAGTGGCGGTTCCGGCTTTGAGGCGAGTAGAGCCTGCGAGAATTTCTGCCCCGACCAGGAGGCGAATATCAACATCAACGGAGAGGCTGACCTGCTCGATCGGCACACAGGCAATAAAAATCGTGTTTGCGCCACGCTGCTGAGCTGCGTGAATGGCTCCATGCACATAAGGGGTTGTGCCGCCTGCGGTGATCCCGACGACAACATCGTGATTTGTGATCTGGCGATGAGCGATCGCTTCCATGCCGTCTTCTGCCCGATCTTCGAGATCTTCGGAGCTGCGAACCAGTGCCCCAGCTCCGCCTGCGATAATGCCCTGCACCAGTTCAGGCGGCGTACAGAAAGTGGGAGGACATTCGGCAGCGTCGAGAACGCCTAAGCGTCCGCTCGTTCCCGCACCCACATAAAACAGCCTGCCGCCCCGCCGGAGAGATTCTGCAATGAGATCGATCGCCTTTGCCAGGTCTGCTTTTGCGGCTGCTACGGCTGCCACTGCCTGAGCATCTTCCTGGTTGAATAGCTCAACGATCTCCACGGCGGTCATCTGATCGAGGTTCTGGCTGTTGGGGTTGGTCTGCTCGGTCAGCAAATGTCCCCGTTCCGTCATATTCTGCATGGGTAGCGAGTGCGAGAGGATGTCCGAGCTAAAGTGTACCGTTTGTCGGACATGGGATCTAGCAGGGGAACTTCTCCTACTTCACCTTCGGATATAGCCCATAATCGCGCAAATATCTGTAGTCCCGCAGAATTCGATCGTGGTCAAAGCAAAGCAGCTGGGGAATTTCCCAGAGTTCAAACACGCCGATCCCTTGAGCATCATCTTCGGCGATCGGATCACCAATGGCAGTTGCAACATAAACAGCACTCATCGTATGCTGACGCGGATCGCGCTTCGGGTCAGAATAAACCCCCAGCAGCTTCACCAGTTCGACCTGAAGGCAGGTTTCCTCGAAGGCTTCGCGCATGGCTGCCGATTCTGCCGATTCGCCGTAGTCGATAAAGCCGCCCGGAATTGCCCAGCCCAACGGCTCGTTTCTGCGCTCAATCAGGACGATTGGGCGATTGGGGCGATCGATTAGCTCGATGATAATGTCAACGGTGGGGGTAGGATTGTGGTGAGTCACGGGGCGTTCCCTGAAAAATGGCTAACAATCAGAATAAATCCTTGCCGAACCAGAACCCGCTCTAAAATGAGAGAAGTTTTCTGGAGGACTACGAGATGACGCAATCGATCCCCTCCGCTGCGGCTGGATCGGCAACGGGCAGAGCAGGAACGACAACGGGCAGAAGCCGCTGAGCAGGAGCTTGCCCGACTCCGATCGCTCCTACAAAACACTAATTCCGACGCTTGAACTAAGCCGAACTCCTCCATGTGAAAGATGAGCCGATCGCCCTAGACGTGCCACATTCAATCTAACTCCCTTAACGTTCTATGACTCAACGCTTTGTTACACAACTGCGCGTTCGCCACTACGAGATGGATGCTCTAGGTCACGTTAACAATGCCGTCTATCAGCACTATCTGGAGCAGGCAGCAATCGAGCATTCCGAATCCCTTGGCTTCACCCCCGATCGCTACCGGGCATTGGGAGGATTGTTTGTCATGCGGCGAGTGGCGATCGAGTATCTGCGTCCGGCAGTCGCAGGCGACATGCTGAAAATCACCACCTGGCTCCAGGAAATGCGTGGAGTCCGTACCCTGCGTTGCTACGAGATCCGCCGCCAGGGAGAACCCGATTTGATTGTTTCTGCGGAGGCTCTCTGGGTCTGGGTCGATGAAGCAACGATGCGTCCAAAGCCGATCCCGGAGGCGATTCAGGAGGCGTTTGGGGAGTTGGTTAAGCGGTAGAAGAGATAAGGAGATGAGGGGATAAGGGGTGAGGAGCGAGTCGGGATGCAGTTGAAAGGGGTCTGTGAACAGGAATTGCAGAGTTTGTCTAAAATCCTTTAATCCAACAATTATCACAGCATTTATCAATCGACTTGGACGATCAACAGCACACTATTACCCTAGAATCCCCGATTGCAAACAACCAATCTATCCCTTTCTCCTCCTTGATCTCCCCCTGCCCCTATCCCCCCTACCAACCCAATGGAGGCACACAATGACCACACTCCAAGGCTCATGGCTACACCAATCGATTATCAGTAATGGCGTGAAGCTGCACTACGTGACCCAGGGCGAAGGTCCACTCATGCTGATGATGCACGGATTCCCGGAGTTCTGGTACTCGTGGCGGCATCAAATTCCTGAGTTTGCCAAAGATTACAAGGTGGTGGCGATCGATCTGCGCGGCTATAACGAGAGCGACAAGCCACAGGAGGTCAGCGCGTATCGAATGCCGGAACTGCTGCTGGATGTCGAAGGAGTCATTCACGGGCTAGGCTATGATTCTGCCGTGGTGGTGGGGCATGACTGGGGCGGAATGATCGCTTGGACGTTTGCCTATGACTATCCGCATTTGGTCGATCGGCTGATCGTGCTCAATCTTCCTCACCCTGCCAAGTTTGCTCAAGGACTACGAATGCCGCAACAGTTGCTTCGCAGTTCCTATATCTTTCTGTTTCAGATTCCAGGTCTGCCGGAAATGCTGATTCAGGCAAATGACTATCAGTTGTTGGCAACTGCATTGACCGGGATGGCAGTCAATAAGCAAACCTTCGCATCCGCAGATTTAGAGGCATACAAAGACGCGGCTGCAAAACGGGGCGCACTCACCGCAATGCTCAACTACTATCGGGCGAATTTCTTGCAGTCGGAACTGCTCAGTCGCGACTGGGGAATGCTGGACGTGCCAACGCTGATGATTTGGGGCGAGAAAGACACTGCCCTCGGCACTGAACTTACCTATGGTACTGAGGAATACGTCGAGGATTTGACTATTCGCTATATTCCCAACTGTAGCCATTGGGTACAGCAGGAACAGCCGCAGCTTGTAAATCAGTACATTCGCGAGTTTTTGGCACAGCCAAAGTAGAAGCAGGAATGCGGGATGCCGGGGTAGGACTGAGTAAGCAGAGCGACTGCTGTCTCACTCAGTCCAGTTTGATGATCCGCCTGTTGGTAAGACAGTGGTTAGGCAGAAGGAACCGCAGCCTGAGCGGTGAGACCCACGGCTTCTGCATACTTCAAATAGGTTTCTACCGAAGCAATGACGACCCGTGCCTCAATTGCCAGCAGTTCAATGCCGACCAGCGAAACCCGCACTCAGGTATCGACAACAATCCCTTTGTCGAGAATGCGATCGACAACTTCAGCCAGGCTAGACGAGGAATTCACTTTTTCAACTGCCATCCAATACGCTTGAATAAGTTATCGAGTTGTAGAATTGTCAGTGAGCGTACGTTCAACAGAATAAGAATTTGATGCCTTAGCGATCACGAGATAAATACTGGAAGAACAGAAGTTTGAATAAACGGAATCTCGGTAAAATCACGAGAAAAAATTTCCGTAGAATCACTAATTATTTATCTTTTTGATAAATTGCTGAAAAAGTGAACCGCCCAGATCGTATTTTCAGCAATAACACGTTTATGATGTTTAGGATTTAATAAAGAAAAGAATTTGACACGTCATGGTTTGGACGAGAACTTGGCTTGCCGCTTGTAAGAGATTGGCAAGTATAGGATTCAAACCCAGCCTAAACCGGTGCAAACGATTTTGTGAATGAAAGCATTAGCTCTCTTGACTCGTTTGATCGCGTAATTGTTATTTTTTACCCAGTTTTGGGCTTCATAAGAAATAAATGATGCTATTCAAACTTCTAAGTTGGCTCACTTAGAGAATGGGGGCGAGGGAGGCAGGTACCATTGTGGAAAAGTTATCGCTAGGGCAGTTTCTAGTTCATGTTAAATCAATCAAGAACTCACAGCTGACGGGCACTTATACCCTCCAATCTAATGCCAATCAGTCTTGGAAGCTTGTGTTTCGCTTGGGGCGAATTGCCTGGGGTGGCGGGGGTGAGCATCGCTTTCGTCGGTGGTATCGCTGCATAAAGCATTATTGCCCTGAGCTTGATCCTGGAGGAATTCGGCTTCGTCAACAGGACATCGTGAGCGATTGGGAATATACGGCGATCGCCCTTTTAATGATGCGGCAGCAAATTTCACGCGATCAGGGAATTGCAATGATTCAGCAAGTCGTCATCGAAGTTTTGTTTGACCTGGTGCAAAGCTTTGAAGTCAATAGCAGTCTAATGGGACATTTTGAGCCGCAGGCCGATGTCGGTGAACCACCAGTTTTATTAGATTCAGAACAGGCAGTTGCCCGATCGCAGTACCTCTGGGGCAATTGGTTTAACGCTGGATTAACCAGCATTTCGCCTAATCTCGCACCCGTTTTAAAGAATGCCAATGCTCTTGAAAAGCAGCTCTCCGGCAACTCTTACAGTTCGCTCAAATCACTGGTCAACGGCAACTCATCCTTGCGAGATCTCGCCTTTCAAATTAAGCAGGATGTACTGGCAGTTGCGCGTTCTTTTAGCCCCTATTTTCAGCAGGGCTTAATGGGCTTGCAAACGATCGCCGACTTACCCGCTCCCCCTTACCAGCTCACCGAGCTAAAGGTCAAAGTGGCAGAGCATCAACCTCTGATCGTTTGTATTGACGATAGCGTGAAAGTCTGTGAAACGATGAGTGAAATCATTACCCAGGCAGGATACCGCTTCATTGCAATTCACGACTCTTTCCAGGCATTGCCCACGCTTCTGGCTCAGAAACCCAGCTTTATCTTTCTCGATCTCGTAATGCCGATCGCAAGCGGTTATGAGATCTGTACTCAAATTCGTCGCGTTTCATCCTTCAAAGATATCCCAATTGTGATTCTGACGGGGAATGATGGCATTATCGATCGCGTTCGCGCCAGGGTGGTGGGTGCTTCTGACTTTCTCTCGAAACCGATTGAGTCTGATAAAGTCATTGCTGTGATCAACCGTCATTTGAGAAATCGCACTGCGGGTTCTGCGAATCGTTCTTTAGAGAACCGATCGATCGTCTCTCCAGAATTTTCGACTGATTCTTTTATCGTTTAACCCTTTATTCTCTCTGGAATTCACCGCTATGAATACTGTACTCCTCGTCGAAGATTCTCAAACAGAAGCAGATTTCGTGGGTCGTTGCTTACAGCAAGCTGGACTTTATGTGGTTAGTGCAACAAGTACCGATGAAGCGCGCACCCGCCTGCAACAGCACAAGCCAGACCTGATTGTGCTAGACGTGATTCTGCCCGGACAGAGTGGGTTTGAATGGTGCCGGGAGTTAAAAAGCACTGCCCAAACCAGCTCGATTCCAGTCGTGATTCGCTCATCGAAAAGCACCGAAGCCGACCAGCTCTGGGGAAAAATGTTGGGTGCAGATGCCTATGTGCCCAAATCCGAAAGCTATCAGGCACTCGTGCAAACCGTGCAGAAATTACTTCGGAGTTGAGTGATGCAGCAGCTACATCAACGGAATCTGGGGCTTCCGCCAGACCAGATCCGGCAAAAGCAGGCGCAGCAGGGAGACATTCAGGCGATCGCCGTGCTGCTGAATCAGAAACTCAATTCCAGAGGCATTCAGGTTCAGGGCAATCGCAGAGAGAATCGAGTGGGCATTTTGCTGGAATCTACCACCCCGCTACCGCACCAGCCGTTGCTGACGTGGGTTCATCAAGAGTTGAGTACTCTCAATCCAAAAGGAATTGCTCAGATTGAAGTGTATGGACGAATCAAGGGACAGCACCAGACAGAATGGCAGGCAGTCATCAACCTGAAGCGTAGCATCGCCACCCCAGGAAGTGATATTGCCTCTCTCGATGCGGTTGCTTTGGGTACTGTCTCTCTCGCTGAGTGGTTACAGCAGGGAGTCATTTCCGATCGGCTTAAATTGCAGTCAGCCAATCCGCCTCTATCCACGGAATCGGTTGTCCTGACTCCGTTTCTTCGGTTCTATTTCGCCGCTGAAGAAACGGCACTTTTACCGTTGGAGGGAGTTAAGGAAATTCTCAAAGTTCCACCATCGGCAATTCTGCCCGTCCCGCAAATGCCAGCCGGGGTTCTGGGCGTCTACAACTGTCGGGGTAATATCCTTTGGCTGGTTGATTTGGGAATCCAGGTTGGTTTGGAAAATTCCTCATCCTCGCGCTCCAAATCCTCCTCTAAACGGCTGAGTTCTGCAAGTTCGTCTTCCGGGCAGCAGGTTCCTGGATTTCCTATTGGGTGGACTGCTGGGCAGGGGTTAACCGTGATCGTCATTGAAGTAGAGCATCAAACGCTGGGACTAGTCGTTTCTGAGGTACTAGAGATTGAGCCCTATCCGCTTCAGCAAATACAGCCTGCCCTCGCAGACCTATTCTCACCTCAGCTCCAGCCCTTTATTCAAGGCTACCTGAGCAGTTCGAGTAGCCCTGTGCTCAGCCTGAAGGCCCTGATAAACGATCCCAGACTGCAAATTTATCAATAGCCCAATTGCGACCGCCCAAGCGCGACAATCCAAAGGCGATCGACCCGTTTCCCTGCTTCAAGTTTCTCTTATCCACTCGTCTACCTTCTGCAAAAGACTGCACTATGAACAGCTCCTACCTATCCGACGATGCAAGCGATGACCTTTTTGCTGGGTTTGATGACCAGCCTGTTGCTTGGAGCCAGCCTATGTCTGAGGAAATGCCTCCCCAATCGGAACAAGGCAAGCAGACGAACGGCAACGGAGAAAGTTTTGACAGAAACGATAACCGGGAAAGTCACGACAACGGTAAAAGCAGCAGTAACGCGAACGGTAACGGACAGAGTAATGGCAAAAACGGTAGAAGCGGCAAGCTGCCGATGATGGTAACTGAACACGAGCATAGTTCTCAAAATAATTCTCAAAACATTGCCCAAACTGCGGTGCTGGATCAATTAATGGGATTTACTTCTCCGCCTGCGGTTGCAGTGACGCTCAGCAACGATCGCCCCATAGCCGCTAAGCTGAATCAGGCTCAAAACTCCGCCAGTGTGCAGCAGTTTTGTGAGTCGGTGTTGACGATTAAAAAGGAGCTGGAAAAAGCGGAATTGCTCAGCAAGCCCGAATTACGCGATAACCTGCAACAGCTCGTCAGACTCTACAAAAGTGTCCATCACGATGTCGAAAAGCTGGTCGAGTTAAGGGTGCAGAAACAGCTTGAGACGCTGAAACACCAAGGGACAGCAATCATCCAGGAAATGCGGCAGGCGGCAAAGCAGGACGCTGCCTTTCAAATTGCGGTAACGAGTCTACAGATGGCGTTGAACGGCGATCGGGTGATGCTTCTGCGCTTTGTGAGTCAAACCCAGGTCACGGTACTCAGCGAAACAGCAGACTATGATGCGCCCAGCCTGAAAGAAAGAACGCTGCCTGCGGGCTGTTTTGGTCGGAACCAGCAGGAGGATTACCTGAGTGCTTCCCTGTTCATAATGGAAGATATCCATGAAACCCATTTGTCTACCTACCAGCGGCATTTTCTAGAACGCTTGCAGCTGCGCGCCAGTCTGGTCTTCCCGATCGTCGTTGATGGAACCGTTTGGGGACTGATGGCAGTGCTGCACGGCGGCGAGGCGAAACGCTGGCAAGAGGTCGAAACCAGTTTGCTGCTGCAAGTTGGCTCTGAACTATGTCTCCAGCTTCAGATAGCCCAATCCCAGGCACAAACTTTAAACCTGCTCGAGCGGGAGCGGGCAATTTCTCGTATTGTGGGCAGACTGCGCCAGGCCAATGATCTGACGACCATTTACAATACCGTAACGCAGGAAATGCGAAAGCTCCTGAACGTGGAGCGACTGACGATCTACAAGTTCCGCGACGATTACTCTGGCGATTTTATTGCGGAGTCTGTGACCGGAGACTATCCCAAGCTGGTGGGCAGTGGATGGGAAGACCCCTATTTGAGTGAACAAAAGGGCGGGCGGTTGCGTGATAACGTTCCGCTAATTGTCGATGACATTCACACTGGAGAAACGATCTGGGAAAATAACGGATTTAGTCTGGTTCGTCCCAAACGGCTGCTGACGGATTGCCACGTTGAGTCGTTGGAGTTTTATCAGGTGCGCGCCTATGTCATAGTGCCTATCTTTCAGGGCGATCGATTGTGGGGCTTGCTGTCTGCCTTTCAAAATCGAGGTGCGCGACGGTGGGAAGAGGACGAGATTCGCTTGATGATGAAAATTGCTGACCAGGTGGGAATTGCCATTAAGCAATCTGAATACGCGGCTCAACTGGCAAAAACCGCAGAGCGAGAACAGACGCTAAACCGTGTAATTGCTAAGATCCGGCAGAGTTTGAATATTAACAGCGTTTTTACAGCCACCACTCAAGAACTGCGGCGGGTGTTAAATTGCGATCGAGTCGGAATTTACAAATTTACCGAAGACTGGGGCGGTGAATTTGTCGCCGAATCTGTAGGGGCAGGTTGGGTTTCAGTGATTCAGTCGCAATCCGAGGATCAGACGCTCAAGCAGAGCCTTGCTCTGGAGGATCGTTGCACTGTTCGGGATTTGACCACTTCAGGAACGCTCAATTCAGACACCTACTTTCAGCAGACCAAAGGGGGCGACTACACTCGTGGCTGTCCATACAAGCGGGTCGATGATATTTACACAATGAATTTTTCCCGCTGCTACCTGGACACACTGGAAAAGTATGAGTGTCGCGCCTACATTATTGTGCCGCTTTTCCAAGATTCCAGGTTGTGGGGACTGTTGGCAGCGTACCAAAACTCGAATTCCCGCCAATGGCAGGACGAAGAAGTTAAAATCATGTTGCAGCTCAGCAGTCCGCTCAGTGTTGCAATTAACCAGGCTGAGTATCTGAGCCAGATTCAAGCCCAAAACCGCAAAGCTGCTAGAGAAGCAGAGGTCGAACGGGCACTTGCCAAGGTCGTGGAAAAGATTCGCAAATCGCTGGATATCAACACCATTTTTGAGACGGCAACTCAGGAAGTCCGCAAGCTACTGAGCGTCGAGCGGGTGGCGATCTACAAGTTCCGCGATGACTATTACGGCGATATTGTGGCGGAATCCAAGCTAGGTGATTATCCCAGTTTAGTCGGGGCTGCCTGGGAAGACCCCTATTTGCAGGAACATCAGGGCGGACGCTTCCGCAATAACGAATTCATGGTTGCCGATGATGTGTATGAAGCAGGCATGACCGATTGCCACGTCGAAGCCCTAGAATTCTTTGGCTTTAGAGCCTGTGCCGTGGTTGCCATCTTCAAAGGACAAAAACTTTGGGGTTTGCTGTCCGCTTTCCAGCACAGTGCACCGTACCACTGGGAAGAAGAGGATGTGCGTCTGCTGAACCAAATTGCCTTGCAGCTTGGTTTTGCCTTGCAGCAATCTGAGTATGTGGAGCAGCTCCAAATCCAGGCGCAGCAGGGCGCGATGGCGATCGCCCGTGAAAAAGAAAGCCGTGAAACCCTTCAGCGCAGCGTGTTGCGGCTCCTAACGTCTGTTCGTCCTGCTCTGGATGGAGACCTAACCGTGCGCGCACCGATTACCGAAGACGAAGTGGGAACGGTAGCAGATGCCTACAACAATACGTTGCAGAGCCTGCGGAAATTAGTATTACAGGTGCAAACCGCCGCAAGCCAGGTCGGAGAAACCTCCCAACAAAGCGGAGGCGCGATCGCCGGACTATCGCAGCAGGCTCAGCGTGAAGCACAGGATATCGCCCACGCTCTGCGGCAAATTCAGGTGATGCTAGATTCCACCAAAGCCGTTGCCGCAAACGCCCAGCAAGTCAACGTCGCGGTACAGCAAGCCAATGCGATCGTGCAGCAGGGAGATATTGCAATGAATCGCACAGTTGATGGAATTTTAGGAATTCGGGAGACGGTATCGGAAACAAGTAAGAAGATCAAACGATTGAGCGAATCGTCCCAAAAAATCTCAAAAGTGGTGAATCTAATCAGCACCTTTACTTCACAGACTCAGCTCCTTGCGCTGAATGCGGCGATCGAAGCGACCCGTGCCGGAGAAGCAGGGCGAGGCTTTGCGGTCGTTGCCGATGAAGTCCGTGCTTTGGCGCGACAGTCTGCAGAAGCAACGACGGAAATTGAAAAGCTGGTGCAGGAAATTCAAATTGAAACCAGTGCTGTTGCCACCGCAATGGACGCCGGAATCGAGCAGGTTGTCAGCGGGACAGGCCTGGTGAACACTACCCGCCAAAGCCTGACCGAGATTGTTTCTGCCACGGCTCAAATCAGCCAGCTGGTGGAAGCAATTACCCAGGCAGCTCAAAACCAAACCCATCAGTCCGAGACTGTGACGGCAACCATGACCGATGTGGCGGCGATCGTCCAGCAAACTTCCCAGGAAGCAATTCAGATTTCTGCATCTTTCCAGGAGTTGCTGAAAACGGCGGAAGCTCTGCAAACCAGTGTCGATCAGTTCAAAGTCTCGTAGGTTTGTAGTTTCGTAGGATAGGTTAGGCGAAAGCCGTAACGCCTTAATTCCCAAAACACCTGACACCCGTGCGTACGCTGCGCTAACCCATCCTACGCAAGCTGACTGCCTGATTCCACGCTTCGAGAACGCGCTCAGCATCTATCCCTGCCATGACCCCCATACTCCGCACTCCAACCCATTCCGACCCACCCCATAACAGCTACTTCCTTACCGAAGCTCAGGATTTACTCAAAATCATTGAGCAGGGGGTGTTGAGTCTGCGCTCCAATCGTACTTCAGCCAACGTTCATGAACTCATGCGGGCAGCTCACACGCTGAAAGGAGCCGCTGCCAGTGTTGGACTCAGTGCGATTAATAACGTCGCCCACGTTCTGGAAGATATCTTCCGCGCCTTCTACAATCCAGCGGTCGAAATTGATACCGAGATTGAAGGGCTGCTGTTTGAGGGCTACGAATGCCTGCGTCTGCTGTTAACGGCTCAGCTAGATGGCAGCCAGGTCGATGAGTCGGATACGCTCAACCGGGCAGCCGATGTAATCGCTCGATTACAGGAAAAGCTAGGCGATCGGTTTGACCGCGATACCCCGATTCCCTCATCAGCGGAACTGGGGTTTGATATGGTGCAGTCCATGTTTGAGATTGGTGTGACGCAGCGATTAGAAGAACTGAGCCAGGCAGTTGTTCGCCACGCACCCGATTTGGATGAGGTACTGCGATCGCAAGCTGAGATTTTCCTGGGATTGGCAGAATCTCTGGAGTTGCCGGGATTTGCGGCGATCGCCCAAACGACACTGGCCGCGCTAGAACGCCATCCCGAAGCGACTCACCCGATCGCTCAGATCGCACTCCAAGAT
This sequence comes from Leptolyngbya sp. FACHB-711, assembly GCF_014695615.1. Taxonomy (NCBI): domain Bacteria; kingdom Bacillati; phylum Cyanobacteriota; class Cyanophyceae; order Leptolyngbyales; family Leptolyngbyaceae; genus Leptolyngbya; species Leptolyngbya sp. FACHB-711. The sequence continues at coordinate 3,922 of NZ_JACJOR010000535.1, read as the reverse complement.
TTCACCCAGGGACGAGCCCAGGTATTGGCAGGCGATCGCAGCCAGGGTGGCGCACCGTCTCCCCAGTTGCAGCAGTTTGCTCACTCCAGGTCTGTTGAGCCTGCTTCAATAGGGCATTCAGGTCGTGATGCCAGCACTGCCCCAGAGATGCTCAACGGCAGAATTTCACAACAGCCGAACAATCAGATTCCGGAATCAACCCAATCTGCGCTTTCCCCCACGCTCGCCTCCGCACGGGCATTTTCAGCCCAGATCAACTCACCTCTCGCTTCATTGATCAACCTGCTGCAAACGGAAATTCCCCTCGAAGCCTGGCTGCAACGTCTCAAAACCAAGATCACGTCATCGAAAACATTATCGAGAAGATTCCGTCCTTTATTCCTGCGTCCAACCTTTCTTCCTGCTTCTCGGAATACTCCTGTGGTTTCCCCCTTTGCAGAGAATCTATCTTCGGATCTGCCTCCGACCCTGCCCCTTGAAGCACTGCTCAGTAATCTTGATTCTCCATCCGCCAGTGTAGCCAATGGATTCGCGATCGCCGACTCGAACGCAGCCGAATCCGATTCACCCAGCGAGGCGTGGAACGTTTCCTTTGCAGCAAACAGCTTAGAAAATTTTGAGGAAAGCAGGAGTCCGTGGTGCATTGAAACCCCTGCACCAAACGATACATCAGAAAATATTGATTCTTTTAATCCAGAATTCAACTCGGATCGAGCTTTTGATGTTGCTATTGAACTCAATGATGTGGCTCAATCAATCGCAGAATCGTCTTCTACTTCATTTCCAAACTCATCAATCGAGCTGAATCGATCGCAGTCTCCGAGCATACTGGAAAAAGAATCTTCCCAGCGTTCCTACCCTTCCCCCACTGCGGTTTCGTTTAAATCCTCATCAGCGAATCCTGCGGCTTCCACGCTATCGACTCCTAACGCCTCGGTGCGCGTGGATTTAGAAAAGCTGGAGAAACTTAACTATTTAATCGGGGAACTGCTAATTAATCAGAATCAGCAAACTAGCCAGGATGATACCTTGCGTTTGATGGTGCAGGAACTGCTGGATCGGCTGCAAAAACAGCAGCGAACCATTGATCAGCTTTGTAGCCAGAGCGATCGGTTCCTGCTCTCGCGTCAGCCCCATAACTGCAAAAACACAGAACATGCTTCTTCCATTGTGCAGCAGTTTGATGAGCTGGAAATGGATCGATATAGCGAGATTCATATTTTGTCTCGCTCCACGCTGGATAAAGTCATGGAGCTGAAATCCATTTCAGAAGCACTGGATCAAACCATCCGGCAATCTCGCCGATCGCTAGAAGCACAGCAACGGCTGTTATTTGTCGTGGGTAACGACCTCACCGCGCTCCGAATGCAGCCGCTCGACGCCCTATTTGCTCGATTAACGCAAGTCATTCAGCAATTATCAACGTCCCATCATAAGCCTGTTGAAGTGATTGTCACGGGAACCCAAGTCTTAGTGGATAAAACGATCGTTGAAAAACTCTACGATCCGCTTTTGCATTTGGTTCGCAACGCCTTCGATCACGGGATTGAACCAGCAGAAACCCGACAAGCGATGGGGAAGCCTGCTGTGGGGCGAATTGAAATTAATGCCTATCATCAGGGACATCGCACGATTATTGAAGTGAAAGATGATGGTCCCGGCATTAACCTCCAGCGAGTTGCACAGCGGGCGGTAGAAATGGGTTGGCTTCCCGAAAAGGCGATCGCGACCACCTCTGAAAATACGCTGCTGTCGTATCTGTTTGAGCCAGGTTTTTCAACCGCAACCCAGGTTAGTAGTTTATCCGGTCGAGGGGTCGGCTTGGATGTTGTGCGCTCCCAGATCGGGGGATTCAAAGGTTCGGTTGCCGTCAGTTCTGTTTCCCAGCAGGGCACAACTTTTTCACTGCAAATTCCGCTTTCGCTCACGATCGCCAAGCTGCTGCTGTGCAAAAATCAGGGAATTAGTTACGCCTTACCGATCGACGCCATTGAACAAATTGTGTCCAAGCCTGATGCGCTTTCGCAGGTTGGCAGGCAGCAGGTGTTGCAGTGGCGCAAGGGCGATGAGGAGCAGGCGGTCGTAGTCCGTCCCCTGTCTGCCCTGGTTTCTGATCTCGTCAATGATTCTGAAATTCCACACACTCTAGCCGCAGCCCAGCCCCCTATCCCCACTCCGCTCTCAATTGTCCTGGTACGAACGGACGCTGGATTAATGGGCATTCAAGTGGAGCAGGTGTTGGGCGAACAGGAACTGGTCATTCGACCCTTCGGGCAGGCGATCGCGCCTCCGCCCTACATCTATGGCTGCTGTATTGTGGGCAATAATCAGCTCGCACTGGTGATTGATATCAGAACACTGTTTCAGCAAGTCACCAGCCTTCAGCAAGCCACAGGTTCTCAGCAGGCGACAGAGTCTGCTCGCACTTCCGTTCATCAACCTGGAATTGTACCGACTCGTTCTCCTGCTGATGCTGCTTTCGCCGCAAGCCCATCACCGCAAACTTTGGATCAAGCGTTGCCCACCTCTGCCTCTTTGACTGCCAGCACTCCTGTCGCTCCAGCGTCTAAACGTTCTCCTCGGCATTTTCACATTCTGCTGATCGAAGATTCGCTAACCCTGAGGCAAACCCTCTCGCAGTTACTTCAACAGGAGGGTTATCAAGTTTCACAGGCAAAAGATGGGCTGGAAGGATTGGCATTTTTGCAGAAGCATCCCGGGATTGACCTAGTTCTTTGTGATATTGAAATGCCGCGCATGAATGGCTTTGAATTTTTGAGCCAGCGTCATCAGCATCGCTCTTTAGCAAAAATTCCGGTGGTGATGCTGACTTCCCGCAGCAGCGCAAAATATCGCCAGTTTGCGATCGATCTCGGAGCAACAGATTTTATTACAAAACCCTATGTCGATCAAAATTTGCTATCCACGATCCATCATTTTCTTGTTCACGATAAGGTTTAACCCTAACGGAATTTAACGATGACTGCCATTCCGACTCATACCAACGCTGAGCGATCACTAGAGTCTGAAACCTGTCGCGCTGTTGTATTCACGATCGCCAATCATTTATTGGCATTGCCGCTCACTGCCGTTCTTAAAGTGGTTTCCCAATCGGTTATTCAAAACGATTATTCTAATGTGCAATCTGTTATCTACCTGGAGAATCAACCGATAACCCTGTTGAATCTACATCCCTGTCTATCTACTGTTTCTGGCAACAATGTTTCTAACAAATCAGCTTTATCTGCTGGAACTTCAGGACAGTTTTTGCTGATTACCGGATTGCAGGGGCACGCGCAATGGGCAATCCCAGTGGATCAACCGCCGACGCTGATGGATCTGCCGCTGTCCACCGTTCGCCAACTGCCGATCGCCTATCGCCAGCTCATTCAAAATCTTGCTTGCCATGTTTCAGTCCTCACCAACCAACGTGGACTTTCAACAATTCTTCTGCTGAATCTCAAGCAGGCTTCTGGGTTGGTTCAGTAAGAGCAATCGCCCCTATTCGAGATCAGTATTTTCATCAATGTCCAACGTTGCTATCAACGAAGCACAGGACGAACGACCGTAAGCGCAACAGGGAAAGAACACAAGGACGATCGCCCACTCCATCTTGCTGCCGTTGCTCAGGCTCCCAGTGCCGATCAATGGATGCAGCAAGAGAGAAACATTTGTCCTCATGGATTATTTGCCACACAACCCTTTACTTCAGGTAAGGAGTACCATGTCATTTCTCCCCGCCTGTTGGGGTAGGAACCCATCTACAACTTGCTCTCAGCTTCTCGCTAGTTCATCGGATCTCGTACGATAGGGAAGTTCTCTCAAACTTACTACGTTGCAGAGGTCTTCCAGCCTCATCTTCTAATTCACAGAAAAACAGCCCTGCCACCTGGATGCCGTCAGGAGACTGGACAATTAGCAT
>NZ_JACJOR010000534.1:0-26606 GCF_014695615.1 Leptolyngbya sp. FACHB-711 | reverse complement strand
CGAAGACTCTGGATATTCTGCTGTTCCCCAATGAAACGTCGAAAGGTCGGGGAGCAAGCTAGCCTGCCAAATTACTGCAAATTGAGCCTGATCTGGATGGAATGTGAATCGACATCCCGTGTAAAATTGCAACCAAGCTTGGGCTTCAGGCGGCAATCCGGGCTGCAACCAAATGAGAGTATCAACATCAAACAGCGTCAGACAAGCGGCTGCACAGACTGCATTAAGACCTGTAGGTGGGACAAGCCTTGCTGCGATCGGATAGGATTCTCCCGGATGAGCCAGCGCGTTGAGCAGCGATCGAAATGTGTTTTGAGCGTCCTGAACCGGATCGGAAAAACCGGGTAGCTGAGTGATCATTTACTCTCCTCGCACCATGCTGAAAAAGTTAACGCGCGTGGCTTCCGCCTGTCTCCGCTGCTGTTCCTGCTGGGCTTGGGCAGCTTGTTTTAGTGGCTCGATCACCTGTGCCCAGACAGCACTGTGCCAACCAGGATGCTGAAGCAGGGCATCGCACAATGCCGCAAGTTCTGCATGACGCTGCGATCGTCCGGCAACATATCCAAATCCAGCGATTTGAACGTTGTCATTAGAAGATAGCTGTACAACACAGCGAGTCATCGTCATTTCCCCTAAATTAAACGGCTGACCCGTTCCCCCCGCTCGACCGCTGACCATGACAAGCCCAGCTTCCGGACGACGGAGGAACCCATAATCTGGCAAAGATTCCAATCCCGAAATCTGTTGCTCCAGATTGTTAAGCTCTGCTTTCGCCAGGGTTGCTATCCAGAATTGACGCTGTGTTAGGGAGTTCATGAACGGTTTTTAACCCACGCTTAATATTTGTCTAGACATCTAGACAAATTATGAGCTAAGTTATGATTTCTCGCAACTCGCTCAGCTTACTTTTTGCACAATCAGTAAGGGGTAATCGGTAGACGAAGGGGATGGCACGATTCGGGGTGAGTTATTTCAATTGGATTTGGCAGCATCGTCGATCGCAGACAACCGCAGAACAAATTCTGCATGCTGGGGTGATCCCGCAGGGCTGCGGGCATCGGTGCCCGGTCGCGTCCCTTCTTGTACCACAGCTAACACCCGCTCTCTGCGCTCGCGCATTCCTGGTAGGGAGACAAGTTCAATGCCGATCGCAAACCAGCCAGCCTTTTGTGCCGATCGTCCCTGCGTCGTCTATTACAACAGGTTCCAGCACTTCTACCGTCCATATTCGCACAAACGGTAAACCCACTTTGCGAAACGATCGCCGTACTGTTTCTGCGTCAGGAGCTTCAAACTCACAGATCACTTTACTGCGATCGCGGGACATCATCGAGCGAATCCAATGTACATCATGGCTACTGTGACAGGGAATTGCCTTTTTCACATCCTGATTCCATTTTTCTTCTGTGATAGGCGGCTCAAAAACTTTTTCAACTAGAACTCGTACCATCTCTTTCTCCTCATATTCTTGACTGTTCACACAACCGTCTTTGATGTTGATTAGCTAGTCGCCTAAGGACTTAATTCTCTAACTGCTCTGCTAGCTGTTGAATTGCGGTTCGCGCTCGTTCACTGATCAGATATATATTAATTCTCTGCTGTAGATTTTTAAATAATTCGAGTGCAGTTTTATGATCGCCACTGCCAAATTTGCTGCAAACCAGGGTTGCTCCTGCAAGGGCGATTTCACTGGGATGATCCACAATCTGAGCTGCCCTGAAAGCAGCTTCGGCACGAGCGATCGCCAGTTCTGTTCGATGATACTTTAAATCAATCTCTGCGGCGAACGTCAACGTATAAGCCAGCATTCGCTGAGAATCCATTTGTTGCAGGGCGGACAGGGCTTGCTCCAGCATCAGCTCTGCGCCATTTTGTCCGATCGAATAGCGAGCAAGGGCATCGAGGGCGGCAGCAAAGGCTCCTTCACTCCCCTCTCCGCTAATTTTGGCGGCAACGGTTGCTAATTCAGACGAATAGGTGATGGCGGCGATCGGGTTGTTGGCTTCTAGCTCCGTCATTGCCAGATAGGTTAAGCAAGCGCACTCTCGCCAGTGATCTTGCTCTGCTTGCGCCATCTGCCATGCCTGTTGCAGGAGCGATCGAGCCGTCGCATAATCCGCTGCATGACGACGCACACAGCCCATCCCGCAGGGAATATCAATGAGCTCCACGCCAGCTCTGGCAGCTAGAGATTGTGCCTCAAGCAGCAAAGCTTCTGCACGAGACATCTCACGCTCGGTTTCCGCCAGACACCAGCCTGTGTAAGCCAGCATTCGAGCCGTTGTGGTGGAACTCGCAGCCCGACCCCGCTCGATCGCGCGCAGTGAATGTTCCTGAACGCTTGTCAAATTGCCTTGCTCATAATTCAGCGCAATCAACACTTCAAATCCGGTTGCTTCTTCGTCCTGCAAATCCAAAGCACGGGCTTCCTCAATCAGCTGGTGTAATTCGGCTTCGAGTTGGACAGATCGATCTTTGCTCACGCCTGCTAAAACATGCAGCTTGAGTAGCTCAATGCGGCAGCGTACCTGCGTTGAGTGATCCAGATATTGGCAGTGCTCCAGTCCTCGCTGCGTTAACTGTGAAGCTTCGGCATAGGCAAACAGGCGCAAACAGCGTTCCGCCGCGATGATACAAGCAGATGCTGCCAATCCGTGTTCGCCGCCCTGTGAGGCATGGTAAGCAATCTCGCTGGCAAAGGAATCTTCCGTGGCAAAAGAGGTTTTCAATCCCTGAGCAATTTGCCGATGCATTAAACGGCGACGCGGGTTGGAAAGCTGGTGATAGGCAATCTGACGCACAATATCATGCACAAAGTCGTATTGGGTTTCACCTTGAATGATTGCTCCTGGACGGATAATGCCTTCTTGCTCCAGTTCTTCGATCGCCATCAACAGTTTGTTTGGAGAGCAATCGGCAATTTCAGCGATCGTCGTGGGGTTAAAGCTGCGCCCCAGAACTGCCGCCCAGGACAAAAATTCTCTTGTGGATTGGCTGAGCTGCTGAAGTCGATCCTGAATCAGTGCCTCCAGGCTCTCAGAACAAGCTGTTCCGTGTTGAGCAATGGCATGGACAATTTCCAGTGCAAAAAGCGGATTCCCACCACTCTCAGCAAAGATCTGGTTGCCGTCGATCGCTCGATCGACTTGCTGAACAAGCTGTACAATCTGGGCTTGATTCAAAAGCGGCAGTTCCAGGCTTTGCAGCCGATTTTCGCGGCGCAGGGATTGCACCAGTTTGTAAACAGGCTGATTGACTGCTAATTCACGGAAACGGGCAGCACAGGCAAACCGTACTCTCGTATGACCCAGTAAGCGAGCCGCATAGTGCAGCAGCGCGCTTGAGGCTTCATCGAGCCACTGCATGTTATCCAAAATCACGATCGTCGGTTTATTGATCGCAAGCTGCGACAGCAGACGCACCACCGCATCAAATAATCGCTTTAAATCAGTCGGTTCTTCTGCTTGCGGAGAAGTTTCTGGAAACAGCGATCGAAGTTCTGAGGGCAAGTCTGCCAGGAATGGGGCAGGGAGCGATCGGAGCGCATCCACCCAGGCTCCATAGGGCCGCAGCATTTCTGCTTCAAATCCAAATCCCCACAGCACTTGGCCCTGATGACCTCGCACGGTGGCAGCCAGTTCTTCCAGCAGGCGAGTTTTGCCGATGCCGGGTTCGCCCAATAGCAGCAGGATTTCTGAACTGTGATCCGAGGTTAGCCAACTGTGCAGCAGGCTCCATTCCTGGTCGCGTCCGATTAGTGGGAGGGAGTGGGGCGTGGGAGAGTCGTTTACGGTGCTGTCCCGTTCGACTGCTCCTAATGCTTTTAATGCCGTTCGTTGCGCTTCGGTCAGCCCGATCGCGCCTGCAATATTAGTTCCCTGATAAGGGCGATCGGCTCTCAGGGTGTGCAGACATTTTCCAGTGCGAATATTCCAGAGCTTAATCGTTTCATCCTGGCTGCCACTCGCAAGCGTTTCACCATCGGGACTAAATGCCACCGACCAGATGAGATTCGTGTGTTCCTGAAGCGTGTGCAGACAATAACCTGTATCGACTTCCCACAATTTCACCGTTTGATCACTGCTGACACTAGCAAGCGTTTGACCATCGGGACTAAATGCCACCGACCAAATGCGACTGCTGTGTTCTTCTAGCGATCGCCAAAATTCTCCCGTCATCGTATTCCACAATTTCACGGTATGATCACCGCTACCGCTGGCAAGCGTTTGACCATCAGGACTGAACGCAACGGACCAAACCCAATTTTGATGTCCCTGCAAGGTTCTCAAGCATTCACCTGTATAAACATTCCAGAGCTTGATCGTTTGGTCATAACTGCCGCTCGCGAGCATTTGACCATTGGGACTAAAGGCGATTGAACAGACCCAACTGGTATGTCCCTGCAACGTTTGCAGGCATTGCCCGGTTTGAACATTCCAGAACTTGACGGTATGATCATCGCTGCTGCTTGCTAGAAGCTGACCATCTGGACTAAACGCGACCGACCAGACGCGGCTCGTATGTCCCGATAAGGTGTGCAAACACTGTTTGCTCGAAATACTCCAGAGCTTGACGGTATGATCATCGCTGCTGCTTGCTAGAAGCTGACCATCTGGACTAAACGCAACACCACAAACCGGATTCGTATGACCTCTCAGCGTATGCAGGCACTTCCCCGTGCGGCTATCCCAGAGTTTAACGGTGTAATCGTCGTTGCCGCTTGCGAGCAGTGGTTCGGTCGGGCTAAATGCAACGACACGCACTCGATTGGTATAGCCCTGGAGCGTTCTCCAGCATTGTCCAGTGTGGAAGTGCCAAAACTTGACCGTATGGTCGCCGCCACCGCTCACTAGCGTTTGATTATCGGGACTAAAGGCAACCGATCGCACCCAGCTGGTATGACCGCGCAAAATTTGGAAATTCTCTCCGGTGTCCACCTGCCACAGCTTCACGGTCTGATCTTCACTGCCACTCGCCAGAAATTGACCGTCGGGGCTAAAGGCGATCGAGCGAATCCAGTTCGTATGTCCGCACAGCGTTTTAGTGCATTCGCCAGGCTCAAAGTCCCACAGTTTGATCGTCTGATCGCTGCTGCTGCTTGCCAAGAATTGACCAGCGGGACTAAAGGCAACCGACCAGACTCCCTTTTCGTGTCCCTGCAAAGTTTTGCAGCATTTGCCAGATTTGAGATCCCACAGCTTCACCGTTCCATCTTCACTGCCACTCGCCAGGAGTTGATCGGTAGGGCTGAACGAAACCGATCGCACCCAGTTGGTATGTCCTTCCAGGGTGGCGCAGCATTTCCCTGTTTTCAGATCCCAAAGTTTAACAACAGACGATTCGCTGCCGCTCGCGAGCATTCGACTATCGGGACTGAAGGCAACCGACCAGACCTGATAAGGAGCTTCCTGTAACGTCTGGAGGCACTGCCCGGTCTGTACATCCCACAGCTTGATCGTTTTGTCATCGCTGCCGCTCGCGAGCATTCGACCATCGGGACTGAAGGCAACCGACCAGATCCAGTTTGTATGCCCCTGGCAAATTAGCAAATTTTTGCCGTCCGCCACTCGCCAGATCCGCAGTTCCCGATTCGTGTCGCCCGTTGCCAGCAGTTGACCATCCGGGCTAAACGCGACGGCTAGCGTCAGGCTCAAGGTTTCCGTAAAGACGGTCTTCGACAGATCACTATTTGCCAGATTGACCTGATGTAACCCGACATTCCGCAAATCTGCCTGCCAGAGGGCAAGATCAGCGAGGTTATAGCCCGTCAGGTCGGTTTTCAAATGAATCAACAGGTTCAGCAGATTTCCCGCTGCATATCCCGATCGCTGCGATGCTTCCTGACTTAGGCTAATCAGGATTCGAGTCAACCGTTGCTCAACCTGAGTGCGATTGCCCAGCCGCATCTGAAGTTGATGCAAAATCGGCTGCACAATTTGGCGAATCTGAATCTCCTGAATGTAATCTTTCCCCTGGGCTTTGAGCAGAGCATGGCTATGGAGCAAGGGAACAGCAAACTCAGGTTTGGGCAATCTGGAACAGGCGAATTGCGTCGTCGAATGAGTCGCCGGAGCAAGAGATGACTGTTCCTCGCTAGCTGCCATTTCTTCGATCTCATCACAGATCCATTCAATCAGGCGATCGGTTATGTATTGCATGACGATCGGCGGTTGCGTATAGCCTGCTGCCTGGGTTTCCAGGAGCGATCGCCAGCTTAGCGATTCCAAAGCCTGAAATAAATCGGCACGAGAAGCAGCGGGCACAAAATCAGCAGCCAGTTCTGCAAGCGTTGTTCGCTCCCGATTAATTGCCAGCCAGAACATGACATTTCTTTCAAACCCGGAACTTCTTAAACATTGCTGATCTAAAAGTTGATACAAACCGTGAAAAACGCCTGTATCTTGAGTTAAAAAATCTGCAATGCTGCCGTCAAATAAATCTTGAATGGAAGTAGAAACAATTTTTAACGCTAAGGGATTATCGCTATACCGCTGACACAGCTGCTGTTTCTGCTCCTCAGAACCGATTAATTTCCTGGCTTCCAGGATTGCTGATGCTGCTTCTGGAACTCCGCCCAATTGCAGCGATCGCACGGCTTCTGTTCCTTCCAAAAGCGCAATTTCGGCAGGTTTTTCTCGACTTGTCAACAGCACACAGCTCTGATGCTGCACCTCACCCAACAACCTGAATAAGTCTCCATAGTTTTCATATCCAGGACGATATTGACCAGCTGGACTACTCCGCAGCGGAAACTGCTTCGCATTGCCCTCTAAAAAAATACTTTCCACATTGTCCAGAACAACCAGACAGCGGTGGGACTTGAGCCAGTGAATCAGCCGCCCGGTCTCGGCTTTGTTGTCCTGCTGCTCAGACAAAAATAGAACCAAGTCTGTCAGGAGGGTTTCGAGTAGAGGCGCATTGCGGAGAGATCTCCAAATGACAAACTCGAAAGGGGGATGGGGAGATGAGGAGGTGGGGGAATCGGGGGATGTATCCTTCGCTCCTTCGCTTCCGACAAGTTCCTGCGCCACTTTGACCGCAAGCGAGGTTTTGCCAATGCCGCCCATTCCCAGAAGCAGAACCATCCGACATCGGTAATTGACGATCCATTCCTGCAAAGTCGATCGCTCTTTTTCCCGCCCGTAAAATACAGAAACATCGATCGCTTCGCCCCAATCCTGCTGAGAGATAGGGGGTGGGAGAGTAGGGGGAACGGTCGGAGGTGTAAGGGAAATAGGGGAATTGTTGGCAGGATGGGGTTCATCCTCGTTGAGGATCTGCTGGTAAAGATCGCGGGTTGCGGCACTGGGATCAACGCCTAACTCCTCCCGCAACATCGTCATGCAGCGGTGGTAAAGTTGCAGGGCATTCGATCGATCGCCGCTCAAATGATGAAGCTGCATCAGCGAGGCATAAGTTGCTTCATTCAGGGGATCAACCCGTAGTAACTGCTGAGCATGGACGATCGCTGTTCGATAGTCCTGCTGGTCTTTCATTAAATTAATGAGCTGTTCTAGAGCGTTCACTCGCATTTGCTGGAGCCGCTCGCGTTCGGGAATAATCCACTCGTCTTCGCAGTTGGGCAGCAAATCCCCTTGATAAAGAGAAACCGCTTGTTCTAACCGCGATCGCTTTGTCCCAGCATCAGCAGTTTGTGCTGCCTTTAATTCATGCTCAAACTGAATGACATCGGCGGTGAATCGAGCCGTTGGCGACCATTGCAGCGTTTTTGAGTCAGTCAGAAGAAATTGGTCAGCTTCGGGTAAATCTCGACGCAGATAGCTCAGCTCTTTGCGAAGATTCGTTCTCGCCTGCGTCTCAGTAGAGTCTGCCCAGAGATGAAAGGCAAGCCGTTGACGAGGTTGGGGCGCATGACGATGGAGAATCAGGTAAGCCAGCAATGCCTGTGATCGCGCTGAGTTGATGCCCGGAACAACGCGATCGCCGTAGGTGATAGACCATTCACCTAACAATCTGACTTGTAAGGTTAGAGGCATTGCTCTTAAATCACCCATTTACCTCTAAATTGTCCATTTTTCCTTGAGCTTACACCCAGTTACAGGATTTTCGGCGGATCTTCCAAATTTCATTACAGAGCTTAATTCAGACCTGAGCAATGTACCCCCGATGTCCTTGTGTTCGCTCAAGCCCTCAACCTCTAAATGCAGCTTTAGAACAGGCTTTGAGACGAGAACGATTTGGGAACGATTTGGGAACGGTTTGGGAACGCTGCGATCGCTAACTTGTATTCATGGGTTGGAAAACAAATCTGCATCTGTAGGACGTGAGAGCAAGTGAAGCACACAAACAACGCTCCCTTCCTGGCTCCTTAGTTCCACTTCAATTCCACTTTTCAGTTCTGTTAACTCACATCAACTCAATTCACAATCGGAGTAAAAAACATCATGAATCGCTTTATCCTTGCAAGTCTATCCGTTTTGGCACTCAGTGCCGTTGCAGCCCCCTCCCTGACCGTGAGCGATCGGTTCGAGCAAGAGCATCAGGACACGTTGAATGCAACGAATTCACGATTTGATCAAGAGCGTCAGGATACGTTGAATGCTATGAGCGATCGGTTCGAGCAAGAGCATCAGGACACGTTGAATGCTATGAGCAATCGTTGGGTGCAAGAGCATCAAGAGACGTTGAATGCAACGAATTCACGATTTGATAAGGAGCGTCAAGATACACTGGATGCCTAACTTGCACGACCAGTAACAGTAAAGTTGTTTTTGACCGTGTTACTGAATCGATCGCGACTGCTGCAAACTGAATCGAAAGAAGATCCGAATGTTACAGCTCGCTCTTGTCCCAAGACACTGTCTGAACCACCAGAATCCAAAATTCTAGACAGACTCAGGCAGTGTCTAAAAAACAGGCTTCAAAATATCCCAGCGATGCACAATGCTGTGGAGAAACGCCGCTTTGCTTCACCCCCCAAACTGATCCACCACGATCCATTTATTCCTTAGTTAGTGAAGGAGCTAGCCATGACAACCCAACTGTTCAACCCAACCCAATTCAACCACGCTAAAGCCGAAGCCTTTGCAGGGCGGATGCTGGATATTATTAGCAGTAGTGCGATCGACTTGATGGTCTCGATCGGACATCGTACCGAACTTTTCGACACAATGGCAGAACTGCCGCCCTCCACCAGCCAGCAAATTGCCAACGCGGCTGGACTGAACGAACGCTATGTGCGCGAGTGGCTCAATGCGATGGTGACAGGTCGCATTGTCGAGTATGACCCGATCGCCAAAACCTATGTGCTGCCCACAGAACACGCCGCATTTCTCACCCGTGCTGCGGAACCCAATAATCTTGCCCTGATCGCCCAGTTCCCGCCCATGCTAGCGACCGTCGAAGACCAAGTAATCAACTGCTTCTATCAAGGCGGCGGGGTTCCCTATTCTGCCTTCAAACGCTTTCATACGGTGATGGCAGAAGTGACTAATCAAGGAACGGTTGCGCCATTAATCGATGAGGTGCTGCCGCTCATTTCTGGACTGGGTGAAGCACTCCAGCAAGGCATTGATGTTTTAGATTTGGGCTGCGGCAGTGGAAAAGTACTCAATGTTTTGGCAGCAGCTTTTCCCAATAGTCGATTCACAGGCTACGACTTTTCAGGTGAAACGATCGCAACTGCCAATGCTGAAGCTCAACGGCACAAGCTGAGCAATATCGAGTTCCGGGTTCGGGATGCTGCCACGATCGAGGAGTGCGATCGCTACGATCTCATCACAACCTTTGATGCCATCCATGACCAGGCAAAACCCGATCAGGTCTTGCACAACATCTACCGAGCATTACGTGCTGATGGAATCTACCTGATGCAGGAAATTCGGGGTGCAACGAATGTTGAGGACAACCTAGACAACCCGTTGGCTCCCTACTTCTACACGGTTTCTTGTATGCACTGTATGACTGTTTCGCTTGCTTATGGCGGCATGGGTTTAGGAGCAATGTGGGGACAGGAAACTGCATTGCGAATGCTCGCCGAAGCTGGATTTAAGCAGGTGGAAATCAAACGACTACCGCAGGATATCGTGAACGACTACTACATCATTCACAAGTAAATTCACAAGTAGCAAATTCAGAGAAACGATATGTGCAAACTTTGTGCGATTGCGGCACGGTACACCCTTGCTCGTCAGGATTCGCTTGTCTTTGATCTCAGTCAATTTGCAGCTGAGATTACGGGAAAACCATCAATCGATTCGTCTCAAAGTCAACCTGTTACGATCGCTCAGAAAAAATCATTATAAAAAACCAATCTGCAAATTACCAAGAGCTAGAACTTATAGCCGATAAAAATTTGACGAATTAACCAGATCTAGCTTTGCATCAATCTTGAAACAAATTTGGCATGGAATCGTTAACTCGATCGCCGCATTCGAATGAACCCAAAATTTATTCACGCAAAGATAAATTTGGCAATCCTTATTGGGCGATTCACGATCCGCTGCTAGGACGCAGAGTATTCTTTGATTCAGAGACAGAGATTTAGAGACAGAAGTACGGGCATGGCTCGAACAACGCTGTTCCCAATGAATCGACCATCTGACCACCATTTAAGTCAAGCTCAACTCAATCTAACCGTTCCTCTGCTTGAATTCAGCATTAAATCGCTCACCACCCATTTCCAGTATCCCTTTATTCAGAAAACTCAGCGATGGTATTTCTAGACCGTGAACCAAACAATAGTCCAAGCTTTGCAAACAATATTGGAACATTAGCAGGTAGTCTAGTCGTTGAGGGGAACATGGGAGAACTCATTCCAATTGGTTCCTCTGATCTGCGGATTACCGATACCTTTGATATCTATCGCTTCACTACCACTCAGCCCACCAGTTTTGGTGTAGCACTTGCCCCGCAGGTTGCAAATGCAAACTTAGTTTTGATGTCTTCACCCGAAGGCAACCCGATCGCCCACTCCTTTAAACCTGGCACTGCGGTTGATTCGATCAGCTTCAAAAATTTGGCACCCGGTACTTATCTGATTGGCGTAAATGCCCTTGCCACCGCACCTCGTTCCCCTTACGTCTTGAGTATTGCGGCTCTTCCAATTACACGCGCAGAGCTAGGGGTTACGGTTGAACGAATTACGGCGATCGATCGCTTTGATACTCAGGTGGTGTTCTCTTCATCGTTCAAAGCAGATTTCAAAACATCGCTTACGATCAATGGACAAACTCGTAACAGCGGCGTGTTTGACAAAGATAATGATGATGTCAGACCAAACTTCACCTTTATTCAGCCCGTTGATCCATTAAGGGAATCAAACACTTTTGAAATTGCAGTGAAAGATGCTGATCCCGTTGGCGATGATGAAGCAGATATCAGCCCCTCCTCCTCGTCAAAGTTCACCGCCAAATATTTTTCTCAAACGGGTACAGTGGGTGACTTTGATTCTGGCGGCGACTCGACTGGAAAAAGCTTGGTGACTCAAGGCAGAGATGCTTCATTTCGTCCCAGAGGAGCAACCGTCACTTATCGAGTAGACTATAACGTTTTCACGTCATCCGCATCGACATTCACCAGCAAAACTCCGCTGCTGCTGGGCAACAATACCAGCCAACAGATACAGGGCAGCAGCATTGGCGGCATTCTCTGCGGCGAAGGAGGCCATGATGTCCTTTCTGGTAGGGGTGGTAGTGATGTTCTTTGCGGTGGTACAGGCAACGATAACCTCAATAGCGGCACAGGAAACGATATCAGCTTCGGCGGAGCAGGACGCGATACTCACACAGGTGGTTCTGGCAAAGATACTTTCGTGCTGACCCTCGACAGTGGCACAGAGGTCATTCAAGATTTTCAGAACGGTAAAGACAAACTGGGACTGGCGATCAGGTTAAACCCTGAGATTTTCGATATGGTGCAGCAAGGCAAAAACGTTGTCGTCGGGGTAGGGGATCAGCGGCTTGCAGTTCTTTCTAACATCAAAGCCAATCAGATTACCGCTGCTGATTTCGTCACGGTTGATTTCTCCCGTTTTAAGGGAATTGAAGTGCCCACTTTGGCGGGATAACAGGACGGTTCCATTTAACAGCTTTGTGTGAAACTGTCAGATCTAGATACTCAAATCACAGATTTTTTCATCATTTTCACCACTGCAAACGCTCTCTTTTCTATTTTCGATTAGATTGCTTGAAATAGCCTCTATAATTCATTCACTCGTTCAACCTATTGTTCCCTTTGCTTTGATAAAGACACGAACCCTACCATTTCCGTTCTCGATCGTAAAAATTGCTGCCCTTCATCAAATGCTTGACAAAATGATTTCGCGCTTTCAATGCTTCAAATTCCGGGCTAGTTTCAGGGGTACGCTTGGGATGCTAAAAGATTGGGGCGTTGCTGAATCGGGATATGAACGGTGCAAATTTAGCTTCTGCATCGCCCCCTAAATCCCCCAATGCTGGGGGACTTTGAATTCTGGTTCCCCTCAACTTTGGGGGGCTAGGGGGGCACGCTTATTCAGCAACGCCAAGATTGGAAATCAGGTTATGGGTGATTCGTGGTGGAGTTGAATGGTGGAGTTGATTCGTGATGGAATATTCATGAGAGATCATGAGAGAAGCGGCAAGCGGACGATAAAAGTTGATCCCTGTCCTTCTCCTGCACTTTCAGCATGAATCGTGCCTTTATGAAGTTCGACAATATGGCAGGCGATCGTTAATCCTAACCCCAATCCTTTCGCTGCATCAGATGCTCTGGCTTGGTGGAAGCGATCGAACACCTGGGGCAGAGACTCAGCCGCGATGCCCATTCCCGTATCCATAACCCGAATTTCGGCATAGGCACGATTCGCAGAATCATAGTTATCAAGCACTGCCAGTTCTACACTAACGCTGCCTGCGACTAGCGTAAATTTAATAGCGTTGGTCAGGAGATTACAAATCACCTGCTGGAGGCGATCGCTATCTCCCATAACGGCAACAGGCTCCGTCCTATTTTCCTGCCAGGTTAAACGAATTCCTTTCTCTGCTGCGGTTTGCGCGACAGTTGCGATCGCGGCTTCAATCACCGATTCCAGTGCAATGGGTTGAGGATTCAAACTCAGTTTGCCTGCGGTAATCCGCGATATATCGAGCAGGTCTTGCACCAACTTGGCTTGTAGTGTTGCATTTCGCTCGATCGTGTCCAGTGCTTTCGTGAGCATAACCGGATTAGGAGGATTGTTCCGCAGTAGGCGCGTCCAGCCCAGAATCGAAACCAGGGGTGTGTTCAGCTTATGGGAAACGGTGGAGATCATTTCGTCCCGGCTGCGAATGATGCGTCTTGCCTCCTGAAGTGCTTCGCCCCGGAGCTGTGCCATCTGAAGGTGGGCATTGACGCGGGAAATGAGTTCTTGCGCTGAGAAAGGTTTGATCAGGTAATCGTCTGCTCCGGCTTTCAGTCCTTCGACGATCGCCTCTTCTCCGGCACGGGCAGAAAGCAGGATGATTGGGACTTCACGGGTACGAGGGTCAGACCGCAATGCCTGGAGTAACTGGAAACCGTCTAATCCTGGCATCATCACATCACTCAAGATTAGATCGGGGACTTGTGCTTGCGCTGCTGCTAGTGCTGATGCTCCATCTGCAACCGCTTGAATTTGAACGTATTCGCTGAGGATACGGCTGAGGTATTGCCGCATATCGGTGTTGTCATCGACGAGGAGGACATGGGCAATCGGGGCGGAGCAGCGGGGAGTGGGAGCATCGGAGATAACGTCTTCCGGTTCTCTTGCTTCCTTGCTCTCTTGCTCCTCTTCCTCTTCGGGTAGCTCCGCTGCAATGTAGGCATTAGCATTGATTGCGGTAGATACCAGGGTGCGAGTGGGCTGGAGCCGATCGTCTTGATTTTGAAAGGGAATGGCTCCATCGCGCCGTAGGCGATCGTTGGGTAAGTGCCTTGTCCCCAGAGGAAGGGCGATCGTAAAGCAAGTTCCCTTTCCTAGGGTGCTACTCACCTCAATCGTGCCACCCTGCAATCGAACCAGTTCATGCACCAGGGCTAAACCAATGCCTGATCCTTCATAGGTGCGGGCTTGTGTCCCTCGGATTTGATAGAACCGCTCAAACAGATGGGGTAGGTGTTCGGGGGCGATTCCAGTGCCGGTGTCCTGAATCTGAAGGATGGCTTGATTACCTTCGGTGGAATATAACCTAACCGTAATTTCGCCCTCAAAAGTGAACTTAAAGGCATTGGAGAGTAGGTTGAGGATAATTTTTTCCCACATGTCCCGATCGACAAAGACAGATTGAGGTAGGGGTGGGCAATCAACAATCAACTGTAAACCTGCCCGTTCGATCGCCGATCGAAATACACTGGCAAGTTCAGTTGTAAACAGAGCTAAATCAGTCGGTTCGTACACCGCTTCCATGCGTCCGGCTTCAATACGGGAGAAGTCGAGCAGGGTATTGACCAGTTTCAATAGGCGGAGGCTATTGCGATGGGCGAGTTGGAGGTCGTGTTTGAGAGTAGATGGGTGGATGGGTAGATGGGTAAATGGATCAGTATGCTCCCACTCTCCCACATGCTTCAGTGCATCTTGCAGAGGAGCCAGAATCAACGTTAACGGTGTGCGGAGTTCGTGGCTAACGTTGCTAAAGAAAAGGGTTTTAGCGCGATCGAGTTCTGCGAGGGTTTCGGCTTGTTGGCGTTCTTCTTCGCGGGCGACTTGTTCTCGAATCCGCTGAATCTCTGATTCGCGCAGAGCAGCTTCGGCACGAGCGCGTTCGATCGCCGCCCAGATGCGTTCGCCAGTTTCCCACGTCAGTTCGATGTCGAGATCTGTCCATTCTCGCGGCTCAGAGTCAGCGACAACGAAGGCTCCTACCAACACACCTTCTTTGATGAGCGGGATCCCCACAACGGCAGCCACCTGAATCGCACCCATTGCATTCTGATCGGACTCAGAAATGAGGTCAGAACTTGCCACGTCTGAGACCATGAGTATCTCACCCCTGTTATAGACCGGCAGCGCCCAACTGTAGTCTGACAATGACAAAACGCCAACGATCGAAAACGAGCCGTCGCCAACATAGTCCTGCTCGATCAACGCCCAGCCCTCGGTCTCATTGATCTCGGTATAGAAGGCCCGATCAATGCTCAACTGCTCGCCTACCAATCGGCACGCTTCTCCCTGGATCGCTGCTGGATCAGAGAGCGATCGCAACGCATCCGATAACGTGACGCGAAAAGCATCGAGTTCGGCAGCGCGGCGCAATTGTACTTCTGTGTGTTTGCGATCGCTGATGTCGTTGAACAAGAGCGCCAGTTGTTTATTCTGGGGGTCGCCGTGTGGATATGCCAACACCCGGTAATACCGATCTAAATCGGCTGAATAATTTTCAAACTCGGTCGGCTCACCGGTTGCCAGAACCCTTTCACAGTTTGTGAAAAACTCGGCTTCTAAATTGGGCACAAGCTCATGGGCAGTTTTGCCGATCGCTTGCGTCACTCCGATTTGTTGTTCAAAGGCTGGATTCGCTTCCAAAAATCGGAAGTTAGTTAGCTGTCCGTCGTCACACAGCAGCTCAATAATGCAAAAGCCATCGTTGATATTCCCGAACAGCGATCGATATTTTGCTTCCGATTTGCGCTGGGCTGCTTCCGACCGCTTGCGCTTGGTGTTATCTACGAAGGCGACAGCGACGCAGTGCGTTGAACCGTCATTCAACGGCGAAACGATAACCTCGAACCAGCGATCAAAAACCTCCGAATGCACTTCCATTCGCTCGGACGCATTCGTTTCAATTACCCGTGCATAAAGCTCGTTCCAAAATTGCTCAACGCCCGGCATCAGTTCGCTCGCCAGCTTGCCTTCGGGAGCTTCAATGCCGGAATGTGACGAGAATGCTTGATTGGCTTGAATGATTTTGTGATTGTAAGACTTACCGTTTTCGTCATAAAGAACCTCGATGACGGCGAAGCCTTCGTCGATCGACTCAAACAGCGATCGATATTTTGCTTCGGATTCGCGCAGGGCTGCTTCAGCTTTTTTACGTTCAGAGATGTCGTAAGAGGCGGCAAGCACCGCATTAATTTCACCATTTGGCGATCGAAGCGGCGTTCCGTGAGAAACATAGGTGCGATCGTGAGCATTGTGTTCATGCTCAAACGGCTCACCCGCCAGCGCTTTCCGGTACAGCGCCTCGTAAGTCGGTATCAATTCGGGCGGCATTACCTCAAAAATGGTTCGCCCAACGAGATCTTCGGGTTTGAATCCGGCGGCAAGCAACGCTTCTCCTTCCGCCAGCAAATAGCGCAAATCGCGGTCAACGACAAACACCGCCCCACCGGGCAGATTTTCAACCATCACCTGCAAACGTTTTTCCGATTCGCGCAAGGCTTCATGCGATCGCTGACGTTCAACCACCTCCACCTCTAGCTGAGCATTTTTTGCCAGCAGTTCCTGGGTTTGGCGCTGGTTCAAGAGCAAAGCTGCGGCTGCAAAGTCTGCCAGACTCGTCATCACCCGCACGTCTTCTGCATCAAAATGCCGCTGCTCATCGTGCGACATAATCCAGATTGTGCCGAAGATATGACTATCCGCAATGAGAGGCAACACCAAGCCTTCTACGATGGGGGTGTTAGTTGCCTGGAAGTAGGTGAAATACCGTTCGGGATGGGAAAAAAGGACGGGAGTCCCTTGTTCCAGACAAACTCCACAGGGGCTAAAGTTGCGGGATGTAGTGCTACCCCCATAGTGCGCTAAAGTTCCAGCTAATATATTCCAGCGAAAGGTTTCTTCTCCGTCCGCTGTGGTCTCTAGTAAGCTAATGCCTGCGGTGCCTGCCTGACATAATTCCAACGCCGTCTCTACCAAGATTTGCATCAAGCTTTCTGAATCTCGCGCCATCTGCTGAACCAGCGATCGCATTGCCTGATTCTCTGCCTGCAAGTTGGGCAGACGGGGTGAGCGTTGGAATAGCTCTTCCGTAATCAAGATATCGTTGAGGGTAATGGTTTCAGGCTGAGGTCGCTGCATCGCATTATTGCTCCAGCACAGGGTTATTAGCGCTCCGCTGAGCAGAGTTAGTGAATGGCAATCGAATGGTAAACGTTGCGCCTCGTCCTTCTCCCTCACTGGCTACCTCGATCGTACCGTGGTGTAATTCAACCAGGTGACGGGCGATCGCCAATCCAATCCCCACACCTCCTGGGGTATGACGGCTGGGGACTTCTGCCTGGGTGAAGCGATCGAAAACATAGGGAAGAAAATCAGGACGGATGCCGATTCCAGTATCGCTGACAGTGATTTGAACACTAGATTTGAGGCGTTCTAACCGGATATTGACCTGTCCGCCTTTGGGCGTAAATTTGATGGCATTTTCTAGCAGGTTGCTGATAACTTGTTTGAGGCGATCGCCATCGGCAAAAACATTGCTCGGCACTTCATCCGATATCGTTTCAATGAGTTGAATGTGCTTTGCCTGGACTACTTCACGGAACGTCATCGTCACATTCTGTACCAGAGAAGCCAGATCAACGAGTTGAGATTTCAAGCGTAGCTTACCTGCAAGGATGCTTGAAACATCCAGCAAATCCTTAATCAGGTTTGCCTCAACGGTAGCATGACGCTCGATCGTCGCTAATGCCTGTGCGGTTGTGTCCGGGTTGAAGGATTTTGTTTGCAAGAAGCGTACCCAGCCGAGAATCACCGTTAGGGGAGCTTGCAGTTCATGAGTCACGGTCAAAAGAAACTCATTTTTGAAGCGGTTTGTGGATACCTCCTGGCGGAGTTGGGACATTTGGAGCTGTGTTTCCACGCGTGCTATCAGTTCACGGGCAGAGAAGGGTTTGATCAAATAATCATCGGCTCCGGCTTCCAGTCCTTCGACAGTTGCCTCTTCGCCTGCTCGTGCTGATAAGAGAATAATTGGAATACTTTGGGTGATGGGGTCAGATCGTAAGGTCTTGAGCAGTTGAAATCCATCCATCTCTGGCATCATCACATCGGTCAGCACCAAATCAGGAAGCTGTTGCTGGATCATATTAAGGGCGATCGCACCAGTGGCAGCAGTTTCTACTTGCCATCGTTCACTCAACAGTCGCTTCACATAGTTGCGCACATCCGCATTGTCATCCACCAGCAGAATTCGACGCTTCGTTTGGATCTTTGTTTGACTATCAGAGGATGAAGGAATGGGTGAATCGGTAATGGGTGAATCAGTGGGTGAGAAGGCAATTTTTTCGTCTTCCCGGTTCTGGGGTGCTTCGATGCTTTCATGCTCCTGGCTCAGCCACTGCAAGGACTCTTCCACATAGGGAGCCGCTCCGATCGCAGTAGAGGATAGAGGACGAGTTGCTCCAAGTCGATCGGCGGGAAGATGGGCGCATCCGGTGGGAAGGGTTACCCGAAAAGAACTGCCTTCTCCTTCAATACTGCTAACTTGAACCGTTCCCCCATGCAGTTTTACCAATTCCTGCACCAGCGATAAACCAATTCCAGATCCTTCAAATGTGCGTCCCTGTGCCCCTTTTACCTGATGGAATCGTTCAAACAGACGCGGGATTTCTGTAGCTGGGATGCCAATGCCAGTGTCCTGTACCGCTAACTCAACCTGGTCTCCAATCCAGTGCAGGCGAACGGTAATCTCACCTGTAAATGTGAATTTGCAGGCGTTCGAGAGCAAGTTGAGCACAATCTTCTCCCACATTTCTCGATCGACATAAACAGGCTCAGGCAAAGCGGGGCACTCCACCACCAGACGCAAATTTGCCCGTTCGATCGCAGAACGAAAAACACTGGCTAACTCAATCGTGAAGGTTGATAAATCCGTGGGTTCATAAACGGCTTGAATGCGATCGCTCTCCAGGCGCGAGAAGTTGAGCAGGGTGTTGACCAATTTCAGCAGGCGTATCCCGTTACGCTGGATAACTTCAACCCGCTGCCGTTGATCGGGCGATAGGGCATTGTCGCGATCGGCTAATGCATCTTCCGCCGGTGCGAGGATGAGGGTCAGCGGGGTGCGAAACTCGTGGCTAACATTGTTGAAGAAGGCAGTTTTAACCCGGTCTAGTTCTGCGAGTGCTTCTGTCTGCTGCCGTTCCTGCTCATGGCTGCGAGCCGTGGCGATCGAACTTTCAACCTGCTGGGCAACCAGTTCCAGGAATGAGCGGTATTCGGCATTAAACTCAAGCCGGGGGCTGATCCCTGCAATCATCAGACAGTCCACCTGTTGTTTGTTACCGATCAGAATCGGAGAAATAAACGCCGAATTAGGACTTTCGTTCCACACTCCTCCCGGTAGCGCCCCAAAGCGATCGACCATATCCGTTACAAGCTGTGCCTCATGGCTTTGCAGCACCTCAGTTAGCGACCATCCTCGACCTTCTGAAGGCACGGTCAGGGCGATAGTGGGGGGTGCGGCAACGCTCTCTTCGGGGAGCCCGGTTGAGGCAATGAGTTCTGCTGAGTTGCTTTGCGGGTCAAGCCGATAAAACAGGGCAAAGGGAATATCGTAGGGGTTGAGCGTATCGGCGGCAGCACGACAGGCAGACTGTAGCGTTTTTGCCCTCGCTCCGGCAGTGGCTAGCTCTCGCAGCATCGTCAAACGCCGTTGATTAATTACCCGCCGTGTAGTTTCAGTTGCAGTACAAAATACCGCAACGACTGTGCCCGCCTCATCCCGAACTGGACTGTAGCAGAAGGTGAAATAAGTCTCTTCCCGGTAGCCGAAGCGGATGAGGTAAAAAGGTTGATCTTCTGCAAAGACGGCTTCACCCGTGTCCATCACGCGATCAAACAGCGGCTTGATCACATCCCAGATTTCCAGCCACGTCTGATAAGCAGGCTGTCCTAACGCTGTCGGGTGTTTTGTTGCAAGGATAGAGGTGAAGGCATCATTATAAAACTGGATGTAATCACGCCCCCAGAACAAACACATTGGAAAGCGAGAAGCGAGAAGGGTGCTGAGAGAAGTCCGAAGGCAGGGCAACCAGCTCTCGATCGAACCGAGTGGCGTGTTCAACCAAGCGTGCGATCGCATCAAGGCTCCCATTTCACCTCCACCCGCAAAAAGGATTTCAGACAAGGAACTGAGGGATTCGGGGGCGATCGTCATACCCAGCTCTCCTTAATGGCGATGCAGTTTTCACGATTCGTTCAGAGATTCATTCAGAAATTCGTTCAGAGATTCATTCAGAAATTTATTCAGAAATCAAGCTTCAGGTTTGAAGTCTGTCCAGCCAGTTGCACCACCATCTCTACCCATTCATTGGGTTGTGCCAGCTTGTGTAAATGCGCCTCGTACCCGGCTTTCAGGGACTTTTCCCTGTCCTCATCCTGATACGCGGTAATGGCAGCAGCTAGAAGATGCCCTCCCTGCTCAGCTTCCAGGTTGCGGATCTGCTGAATCAGTTTATAACCATCTTCGCCCGGCATCCGAATATCACTCAACAGCACATCTGGGCGAAATGGCTCCAACACCGCTAACGCCTCTGCTGCACTGGCGACGGCTCTCACCTCAATCCCATGCGATTCAAAAACAGCAGTAATAAATTCGCGAATATCGGCTTCGTCATCGACAACCAGCACTCGCAAACCATCCAAAGACTGAAGCCGGGAAAACATTCCTCCTGCTCCTTCCAGGCGGATCGCTTCTGGAAACTGCTGCTGAATAGCTGGGAAATTGTCCTGTTGCGGTTCCTTCAGAGTTGTGCCATGCGCTAATCGATGCATCGGCTGTACTGCAATTCGCAATTCCTTAATTGCACCAGCGTCACTTGCACCAGCGTCACTCCAAACAGCATCAATCTGTAATTTAACTGTAACGGGTTCACTATTTCTTGGGCATAAATTGATTTGCAAGACCTGAATATTTCTCTCTGGAATTGCTTGAATTTTCTTCCGATGAGAAAGCTCATTCAAAAGCTCATTCAACTGAGTGCGAAAGGTTGAATAATTATTCTCTGATAAGTACAGCGTGAAAGGCTTCCCGAGGAGATGGTATTGGGGCACATTCAAGAGTTGAGCGATCGCTTCGTTTGCCTCCAGAATGACACCATCCGAATCAGTGGTTAAGTAGGCAATGGGCAAAGCCTGAAACAAATCGTGATAGTGGTAATAGCGTTGAGCAAGCTGCTGAATCTGCTGGAGCAGCCCTTCCTGCACGATTTCCGCTGCTTCCAGATTGCTCTGCATCTCCTCACAATTCACTTGCAGATCTTCCAGCACTGCGTCAAGTTCCTGCCAGGAAACCGCATCACCCTGTTGCAATGCCGCAATCCATCGCCGGATCACTTGAAAATGCAGTCCAATCTGTTCATTGTCCATAAACGGCACAAACGGGCAGCTGACGCTCCTCAAGGAAAAATTTTCTGATTCGCATGCAGCTTCAGAATAGTAAGCTTCATCATAGTAAATTGTAGGGAAATCAGGTAATTCTGGTGTTGACAATACTTAATTGTGTAGCATGAGGCCCCTTACTCTCCTACCCCAACCATTCTCCCGATCGCCTGCAAAAACTCCTGCTCCAAATACGGCTTGGTAAAGTAAGCAGTCGCCCCAAGCTGCATTGCCAGCCAGCGATGTTTGTCGTTGCTGCGAGATGTGAGCATAACGGTAGGGATCTGTGCCAGGGCAGTATCCTGCCGACGGTGAGTGAGAAATTCAAAGCCATTCATGTTGGGCATCTCGATATCGCAGACCACTAGCGCGATCCCCTGCGACTGCTGAAGCTGCTCCAGGGCTTCCTGTCCGTCTCGCGCTTGTAGTACCTGGTAGCCCGCTCTTTCGAGGGAGAGTGCCAGTATTCGGCGGGAGGTGAGAGCGTCATCGACAACGAGGATGGTGGTGGTGCGGATTTGGCGGATGGGGTGAAGGGTAGATGGGGTAAGGGTGGAATCGGGTGCGGGATGGAGGGAAGGGTGGGGAGTAGGAGGGGCAAGGAGTGTTTCTAAGAAGATTTGTCCGTCGATGACGGGGACGAGCATTCCGTCGCCTAAGACAGTACAGCCGTAGGTGTAATCTGGGGGGGCGATCGCAGAACCGAAGGGTTTGACGACGAATTCTTGCTCGGTGATCAGACGATCGATTTGCAGGGCAATCGGCTGCTGATTGTGCTTAAGAATCAGGACGGGAGCTTCCCAGTTAGAGGGAGCAGGAACTGCAGCAAGAACTCGACTCGGCGGCAGTTCGGGAACCAGGCAGCGATAGGTGAGCAGATCTGCCATGCGATAAATTGGCACTTGCTGATCCTGCCACTGAAGCGATCGTCCGTTTTCGGTTTGGGTGAGCTGATGGGGTTGAGGAATTAGAATTTCACGAATGCCGTCGCTGCGGATGGCAACAGGGCGAGAATTGACCAGACACAGCAGCAGATTGGTAATCGTCAGGGTCAGCGGCAGCGTCAGAATAAACGTGGTTCCTTGAAACAGCGTCGATCGCACGGTGACCGAGCCTTTGAGCAACTGCAACTGTTCCTGCACCACATCCAGCCCGATGCCGCGTCCTGAAAGTTCGCTGACCTGCGCTGCGGTCGAAAATCCGGGTGCAAAAATTAGTTCACAAAGCTGAGCCTCAGTTGCCGCTGCTCCTTCGACAGGAGTCATCCAGTCCAGCTCGATTGCCCGCTGCCGAATGCGATCGAAATCGATTCCCTGTCCGTCGTCTCGCACTTCGATCACCACTTGGCGACCTCTGGAGCTTGCCTGAATCTCAATGCGTCCAGTGGGCGGTTTACCTCGATCGCGCCGCACTTTTGTCGACTCAATGCCGTGGTCAAAGCTATTTCGCAGCAGATGCAGCAGCGGATCGTAAAGCTTTTCCAGCACGGCTTTATCAATCAGCAAATCAGTGCCGCTGAGAACTAGATCGATCGGCTTATTGTAGGTGTTCGACAGGTCACGCAGCATTCGCGGAAAGCGGTTCAGCACATCGCCTAATGGCAGCATCCGTGCCCACATTAAATCATCCTGCATCTGAGACAGCATTTTGCGGTGCTGTTCTAGCGTTTGCTCAGACTGATGGTTAAACAAAACAATGTCTTCGACTGCCTCTTCAATCTGCGCCATTTCCTCTAGCAGGCTTTGGGTGGAGGCATACAGCGAGGTGTAGCGATCCATTTCCAGTGAGTCGAAGTCTCTCAGGGCTGTGATATTGGATGTAAAGCCATTTTTTCCGAAGAACGATCGCGCTTCCCCTGCAACAACAGATTGACGATAGGTTGTAGCTTCACCGATCGGCGAATCAGGCGCGATCAACATTTTGTCCGACAGCGTACGGATTTGATCGATCGTGGACTGCATCCGTTCAAATCGATTTCGCAGCTCTCGCAGTGCCATGCGCGTTTGATTGTTTTGCAGTGCCAGGCCGTTTCGATTAATCGTCATTTCGCCCAACAGCTTATTTAATCGCTCTAGGCGATCGGCATCCACCCGCACCGTCAAACTACTGGTTACCGGATAAGCCGCCGATTGTGAACCAGCAGCTAGTTTTACCATCACTGCCGCCGAAGAATTTACCTCTGCATTGTTTGCTACGCTGTTCGCTACGATCGGCTCTGCTAAAGATTCTGCTGGACGAGCGGTTGATTGTAGAGCGTCTCCTAAAGCATCCGTTTCAGAATCAGTCGCATTGTCTATGAATGAAATGTCTGTGAATGAAATGTCTGTGAATGAAACGCTATCTGCTCCTCTGGCTTCCCAATTCTGAGGAGAACAATTTTCCTCATGAGTTAACTCAAAGTTTTCCAATTGTAGAGAATTTAGGGAGCCAGGCGAGATTTGTTCAGTTAAATTAAAGTCTAAATTAAAGTCTGATTGAATATCGGCTAATTCTTCTAGACTGTTACTTTGAATATTATCTAATTCGATCGCGATCGATTCTTCTAAGAAACCTGATTGCTCATCTGTTGAATCTGAAAATTCTGCAAAAAACTGATCGATCGATCGATCGCTGGATGCAGGCACGGAGTCTGTAAAAATTGAATCTAGTTCTGATTGATCCTTGAATGTTAACGTGTGAGTTTCGGTTTGCAATTCGTCTTTTAAGTGATCAGCCTCGGGTTCTCCCTGTAAAAGTTCCTGTTGAATAATTGCTTCAATCTCAACATCGCTTAGATGCTCTGCTAATTCAGCGTTCAACTCAAAATTCAATTTAGGATTTGATTCGGTATTTAATTTAATATCTAATTCTGGATATGCCAGGGACTCTAAATCTAATAAATTAGATTCCTTCGGTTGAATTACGATCGTTTTACTGGATTCAACAAACGCCAGTAACGCTGTGGATGGATTGCCCCCCAGTGAATCGCCTGCCAATACGGCTTGCTGTCCAGCCCGAAAATCATTCAGCGCAAGTCGCGTCAGCACCACTGCCTGATCGGGAGCGCGATTGATCGCCTCGATCACCATTTGAGCAATTGCTGCAAAACCAGACAAACTCAGCAGCTCTGCAAATCCCAAAAACACTTCTGCCTGTGCCCGCAGTTCTCCCGCCACTTCATAGTCCTGCGGATGCTCTAAGACTTGTTCCAGATGTACCAAGCCCTGCGTCACATCAATTTCAAAAATCGAAGCTGCCATGTCGATGCCCAAATCGGCAGACCCCGGAATAAAATTCTCCGTTTCAGCAATCGCCTCCTGAAACCGCTCTTCAAGCTGACTCAAAATTGGCTCTGCTACTGCAAGAGACTGCTCCGCATCAAAATGGCCCTGCGTAATCTGCTCGGTCAAAGGAATGCGAAGACAGTCATACGCCTGCAAAAGCTGACTTTCTACATAAGTGTCAATCTCTAACCGATCGCTGTACAACGCCTTAAAAATCGTCTCCACTCGATGGGCGATCGCTGTAATCGCTTCTAGCCCGACGCTGGCAGCCCCTCCTTTGAGCGAATGCGCCGATCGCATAATGGCATGAATGGTTGCCGGACTGTGCTCCTGCCTTAACGTTAACAAACCCGATTCGATCGCTTGCAGCAAATCGGGGGCTTCTTCCACAAAGAAACGATATGCCTGATCGCGGATTTCAGGGTTGATTGCCATAGAGGAGGAGATGGGGAAATAAGGAAGGGAGAGATAGGGGAGGGGGAGAGGATATGAGAGATAGGGAGATAAGGGAGGTGGGAAGGTCAGGTGTTGATGGTTGTCGGTCTAATAGCTAAGAGGGTCACTAGCTCGGTTACTTACCCACTCACCCATTCACCTTTCCATCTCAACGAATCTTGAATCGTCCGACTTCTGCCTGAAGTGCCTGAGCAACCGATCGCAATTGTTCAAACGACTCGGAGACCTGGCCGGCAGCAGTAGAGTTTTGGTCTGCAATTTGTGCCACGGTGGTGATGGTGGCCGTTACAGTTTCCGAGGCTTGCGACTGGGTGACGGTGGCTTCGGCGATCGATTCGACCAGGGTGCTAATCTGGCGGCTGGCAGAGGTAATTTTATTGAGGCTCTGGCGAGTGTCGTCTACCAGGCGAGTTCCGGTGACCACCTGCTCGGTTCCGGCTTCCATTGCTCGCACCACTTCGTTTGTTTCGGCTTGAATGCTGGCAACGAGTTTTTCGATTTCGGTGGTCGCTTCCGCAGACTGGCGGGCAAGACTTCGTACCTCTTCTGCAACTACTGCAAATCCTTTGCCGTCTTCTCCGGCTCTAGAAGCTTCGATCGAGGCATTCAACGCCAGCATATTTGTTTGTGCAGCAAAGCCGCTAATCAGGTTCACCACGTTAGAAATTTTTTGTGATGATTCGCCTAATCGTTTTACCTTCTTTGCCGTTTCCGCTACCGTTTCCCGAATTGCTAAAATTCCATCTACGGTACGGTTCATCGCTTCATCACCTTCCTGTACCGTTTGAGCCGCTTCCTGCACCGCTGCTTCTGCTTTTTCAGCACTGATTGCCACCAGCCGTACCGAGCTTGCCATTTCTTCGACGCGCTCCAGGGCTGCCAAAATTTCTTTTGCCTGCTCTGATGCGGAAGTGGTCAGTGTTCGGACGGCAGATTCGTTAGTGCTGGTGGTTTCTGCGACTTGCTCGGCGGCATCCTGCACCTGACGCACAATTTTTCGCAGGCTGGCGATCGTTGCATTGTAAGAATCTGCGACCGTCCCAATTTCGTCTTCGGTCACTTTTGCTCGTACGGTCAGATCGCCCTGGCTCACCGGGTCAACGTCGATGAGAAGCTGGAGGGCACTGCGCTGAAGTGCCTCTTTGAGCTGACGCTGTTCTTCTGCGAGATCCTGGGTTTGTTCAAGAAGCTGCACCCGTTCGATCACCATTCCGAGCTGGAGTCCGATCTGCTTCATAAAATCAACTTCAGAGGACTGCCAGGTATGGATCGAGTGACAGTAGTGGGCAATCAGCAGCCCGAATAGCTTGCCCTGGTTCACAATCGGAACACCCAGAATTGACCTCACCTTCAGGTTTTGCAGCAGTGCCAAATGCTCTGGATGAAAATCTGCCTCCACAACATCGTTTTCTTGCAAAATGCGGTCTGCCAGATATTTTTCGCGGCTTGATGCCGGAATGCAGGGATCGCTGAGCTGCTCAAGAAACGCGCTAGGTAGACCTGCTTCGACCGATTCTGCCACGATCGCCCCACTCCAATCTGAATTAAACTGATAAATCACCATGCGATCGGAGCCTAGAAAATCACGGGCATCGGTGACGGTTTTTTGC
>NZ_JACJOR010000533.1:0-9674 GCF_014695615.1 Leptolyngbya sp. FACHB-711 | reverse complement strand
AATCCGCTTTTAATTAGATGAATAGCGGGCAATCAAACCTATGATTTCTTGTTTCAGTTCAAGCTGGGTTCAATTTTGAAAAATGTTTCTTTTCGAGTGGTTTTGGTAATTTACTCTTGAAATTTGGGTTGTTACACCCTATTAAATAATAATAGAAAAGCGCACATTAAGCGCAACTGGGTTAGGACGGGAAATGTGATGTGAAATAAAGGCATTGACAGATGCAAAAATAGTTTAGATGAATAAATAAATCAACCAGCAGATGAATAAGATGAATAAACAGATCCGAGGCAGAAATTAATTCTGTTTAACATTAGGAGAAACTGCTTTGCATCGTTGGCTGAACCTGCGAGAATAGGGTGACGGGGAAAGAGGAACTGCGATAGATTCAGGATTTTTTAATTTACTGATTATTCTGGGAAGAGGGTTTTAATCAGCGATCGTTGGGAGACAAGGGATATGGAATTTGATCGCCCGGAACTAAAAACTGCGGCTGACTCCCCCACACCCGAAACGGTTTCGCAGCGGGTGCAGTGGTTGCGGCAGGAGACTCCGCTGACTGCTTTGTCAGATGCAGTCCTGACCACGATCGCCTCACAGCTTCGGGTGGAATTTGTGCAGGCAAATCGGAGACTGGTGCTGGAGGACACGCCACCCGCCGCGCTGTATCTGCTTAAGTCGGGACATTTGGAGGCTTATCACACCAGTTCTAATAGTGTGGCGCGGGCAAGCAGTTTGCTGCCGGGGTCGATTCTGCATCTGAAAGAGCTATTGCTCGACCAGCCTGTAACGCAAACCATTGTCACGCTCGACGACTGTGAGCTTTGGCAAATCCCGCGATCGGATTTTTTGCAGCTCGTGCAGGACTATCCAGAGATTCAGTTAACTTTTACGCGCCAGCTTGCCGCCGAACTGGCTCAGGTCACTTCCCAGCTTGCGTTTGAGCAAGAGCGACAGACTGCCCTGCGTCCCTATCTTGTTCCTAGAGTGAGGCGGGGCATTATTGGCTCCAGTCGGTATGCTATGCGGCTGCGGCAGGATATTAAGAAGGCAACGATTGATCGTGCTCCCGCGCTGATTTTTGGCGAACCCGGACTGGGCAAAGATAATATTGCTGCGCTGATTCACTTTGGCTCTGCCGATCGCAAGCAGCCGCTGATCAAAATAAACTGCGATGCGCTTCAGGTCAGCGGCACAGATCTATTTGGGCGAGCAGGCGGTAAACCCGGACTGCTGGCATGGCTGGGGCGGGGAACTTTGATGCTGAACAATATTCAGGATTTTCCCGCGCACTTAAAGCCCAAGCTAATTCGCCTGCTTGCCTCCGGGGAATATACGCCAATGCCTCGTGAGGGGGAACCGGAACCTGCGCTGCAAAAATCAGAGGCGCGAATCATCATGACCTCTGAGAAAGCAATGCCTGAACTCGATCGGCTTGCCGCTACGCGGAGTGCCGCAGCGCGGAGCGATCGCCAAAGATGCATCAAGCATTCGATCAAAGTGCCCCCACTGCGGGTTCGTAAAGCCGATATCGAAGCGCAGGTGAAATACTACATCAGCCTCTCCTGTCGAGCACGGGGACTGTCTCAACCTGAGGTCGCGCCCGAAGCTCTGCGTCGTCTGCAAGGATATGACTTTCCCGGAAACCTGACTGAACTAGAAAATTTAGTGACCAGGGCGATCGTGCAGTCGAACGGTGCGCTCGTTTTAACCGAAGAAGTATTCTGGGCAGTGAGCAGCAAGAGCAAACGGTTTCGGCTAAATTTGCTCAACACCTATCCGCGCCTGCGGCAGTTTTTGAGAAGCGAGTGGTGGCCCGATCGCATTAACTACGGATTCACACTCTGGGCATTTGCGGCAGCTGTGGCGATCGGCTGGCTGGGTCCGCAAAGCCGCGACCAAAATTTTGTGCTGAATCTGTTTTGGGCGTGGTGGTGGCCCCTGATGCTGATTCTGTTTCCATTTGTGGGACGGGTTTGGTGTGCGGTTTGTCCGTTTATGATTTACGGTGAACTGGCGCAAAAGGTTTCTCTGAAGCTGTTTCCGCGTAAACTGCTGCCTTGGGCAAGACAGCCTGCGGAGCGATGGGGCGGCTGGTTTTTATTTGGGCTGTTTGCCCTGATTCTGCTGTGGGAGGAACTGTGGAACTTAGAAAATACTGCCTATCTCTCAAGCTGTCTGCTGCTGCTCATTACTGCCGGAGCGGTGATTTTTTCGCTGCTGTTTGAGCGTCGTTTCTGGTGTCGCTACCTTTGTCCGATCGGCGGCATGAACGGTCTATTTGGCAAACTGGCAATAATTGAGCTGCGGGCGCAGCAAGGAATTTGTGCAGCGACCTGTAACACGTATCACTGCTATAAAGGCGGTCCTGCGGAGGGAGAAGGGCTGGAAACAGGGGGCTGTCCAGTTTATTCGCATCCGGCGCAGCTTGAAGACAACAGAGACTGCGTGCTGTGTATGACCTGTCTCAAAGCCTGCCCCCACCGATCGGTCGAGCTAAATCTACGTCCGCCGGGCATCGAACTATGGACAACCCATCAGCCGAGCTACTCAGAAGTTGCGCTGCTGCTGCTTTTGTTTGGTGCAGTATTTTTGCATCGTTTACCTGAAATCGCCGATCGCTTTCATCTTCCCCTCAATCTCAGCAACTTCGGCATTCACACCATTGTTTCTGTCGCAGCACTGCTATTTCCAGCGATCGTGGTTTTGTGTGCCGATCGCCTCATGCGCTGGGGGGATCGATCGCTCAAACCTCGACCTTTTCTGGAATTGGCGTATGGCTATTTGCCGCTCGTACTGGGCAGCAGTTTGGCGCACTATCTCCGCCTAGGCTTGACCGAAGCCGGACGAATTCTGCCCGTTACGGTTGCCACGTTTGGTTTAGGCGATCGAATCACCGTGCCTTTGCCCATAGTGGTGGCAGATTCGGCAGTGATTGCCTTTCTTCAGGGCGTAACGCTATTCGCTGCTGCGCTGCTGAGCGTTGTGCTGACGCAAAAAATTGCCCGCCAGCCGATCGCCAATTTGTTGTTGCAGCATTTCGCGATCGGCGGTTTGACCGTGCTGCTGTGGCAGATTATCCTTTAGCCACTGATCGTTGGTCATCTATGCTGAATGACTTACAAATGCCTGATGACCGATCACAGCTCAATCTTTTTTGCTACTGGTGGTAGATCTGCTGCTGATTTAGATGTCAATCACTTTAATCAATCCCATCCGCAGCCGATCGTGAATCAGCCGAAGCTGCGCCAGTTCCGTCTCAGAAAATCGCAGTTCAGAAATTCCGGCTTGCAGAAGCCACTGGCGCTCAGTGGTGGTAATTCGACCAGAATAAAGAATTTGTTGAATAATCTGCTGAGGCGAAATGGAAGGGGTTGTCCATCTACCTGTTGAAGCATTCGTTGAAGTATTTACCATTGTTGAAACTCTCTAGCATCGATGGGGGTTCGTGCTGAAGCAAATCGTTATGAAGCACGTCAGTAAAACACGATACAAACCATCATATCGATCGCAAAACTTCTGACTTCACCCGAAAGGATCCTTTGCGGCGAAATTTAGACAGAGAATTGTAAAAGCAAATTATCAAATTGTTAACTCTTCAAACAAAAGCTAGTTCGTTGTCAGACACTCTTTATAGTCTGTCTTGATTCAACATTGTTTCAACGCTGATTCGACAAACGCTTATCCAAAGCTAGGAGAAAAGACTGTGGTTTATCAGATGCTTCTTGCCGAGGTTGCACCTCGCGCTGTGCAGTGGTCGCCGAGCGTGGCGATCGTGATGATTGGCTGCAATTTGTTTGCAATTGCGATCGGCTATTACGCGATTCAATATCGCGGCGTTGGACCCAAGCTGCCCGGTGAAATGCCTGCCATGTTTACTGGGTTTGGGTTGCCCGAGCTGCTTGCCACCGCGAGTTTTGGTCATATTTTGGGGGCAGGGATGATCCTGGGTTTGTCGAACGCTGGTGTTTTATAGTCGAACGCTGGCGTTTTATAACAGAGTTTGGAGCACGGTTTTCACGCCAGGGTTTTGCCTGTTGCTGCGCCCCGTCTAACGATAAATATTTGTAAAATTGAATCGTAGACATAATGCAGGATGGCAGCCATGAGGTCAGGTTGGCAGGTTGGTCGGATTTTTGGCATTCCTTTGCTGCTTGATCAATCGTGGTTTTGGATTCTGGCTTTGATTTCTTTTCAGTACGGCACGATTTGGCAGCGCGAAGGTTGGGGAGGATTGCTGCCCTGGTTTGCCGGATTTGCGATGGCGTTGCTGCTGTTTGGCTCTGTGCTGCTGCACGAGCTGGGGCATAGCTTAATTGCCCGATCGCAGGGCATCAACGTCACCTCAATCCGGCTGTTTCTGTTTGGCGGCATTGCCTCGATCGAGCAGGAATCGAAAACGCCAGGGCAGGCATTTCAGGTGGCGATCGCGGGTCCAGCCGTGAGTTTCAGCATTTTTCTTGTGCTGTCGCTGCTACGCCTGGCACTGCCCCTGCCCGAACCTGCCGAAGCCGTGATCGGCAACTTGGCAGGAATCAACTTTGTATTAGCCCTGTTTAACATGATTCCAGGCTTGCCCCTGGATGGCGGACAGGTGTTAAAAGCAGCCGTCTGGAAGGCAACCGGAAGCCGGGCACAGGGCGTTCGCTGGGCAGCTCGTGCAGGGCAGACCCTTGCCTGGACAGCAGTGATTGTGGGCATCTTTTCCTTCTTCTCAACCATGCAACTGAGCTATCTGTGGCTGGCACTACTTGGTTGGTTTGGGGTGCAGAACGCGAGTACCTACAGTCGGGTGACGGATTTGCAGGAAGCATTAGCTCAGCTCACAGCAGCCCAGGCAATGACACGCGAATTTCGGGTTGTTGAAGCCGAGATGACCCTGCGCGAGTTTGCAGACAAATACCTGCTGAACGAAATGAAACTCACTGTTTACTACGCTGCCGCTGATGGACGCTATCGCGGGCTGGTAGCTCCAGAGCGAATGCAGACGATCGAGCGCAGTTCATGGGACAGTGCAGCTGTGCAGGAATTGGTTGATCCGCTCAGTGAGATTCCTGCTGTTGCTGAAAATACTTCTTTAATCCAAGTAATCGATCGCCTGGAAACTGAAACCCTGCGCCGAATTACGGTACTCTCTCCGGCAGGTGCGGTGGCAGGCGTGATCGATCGTGGTGATATTGTCCGGGCACTGGCAGAAAAACTCAAAATTGCCCTTCCCGAAGACGTGATTAATCGCATCAAAGAAGAAGGGGCATTTCCACCCGGATTACAGCTTCAAGAAATCGCAAAATCAGCAGGTGGCGATCGATAATGGGCGAACATCTCTCTGTCTCTCTTCAACCTCAGCCCGTGCTGACCACCGATCGACTGATTCTGCGTCCGCTTTTAGAAAACGATGCCGCCACAATTCAGCAAGCGTTGAGCGATCGGGCCATTGGTGACACGATGATTTCGATTCCGCATCCCTATCCACCAGGAGCAGCCGCAGCCTATATCAGTCGGCAGCAATCGGCGTTTGAGGCTGGGGAAGCCGTCGTGTTTGCAATTGAGCAGGCGGCACAGCAGCAGTTCATCGGGGCGATCGAGATTCGTGAGATCGATCAAGAGCATCTTCAGGCGGAGCTGAGTTTTTGGCTGGTCGCAAGTGCCTGGAATCAGGGCTATATGAGCGAAGTGCTGCCGCCAATTTTGCAGTATGGCTTTCTCGAGCTGGGGTTGAATCGGCTCTATGCCTATCACATGGCACGAAATTCAGCTTGTGGGCGAATGCTGCGAAATAAGGGATTTGTGCAGGAAGGTGTTTTGCGGCAGCGCGTTCGCAAGTGGGGCGTGTTTGAGGACGTCGTGCTAATGTCGATTCTGCGCGAGGAATGGTAGGGATTTTTGTCGTGGCATAAAACAAAAACAAGGGGCAGAAACCCCTTGCTGTAAAAATCCTTCTCAATCTAAAGCACAGCTTTATTGCACCAGATTGCCGAAGGTTTCCAGAACGCCCGACTTGAAGATCTCATACACAATGTAGGCAAACGCCGCGCCGCCGATCCCGCCCACTAGGAAGCTTCCTGCAAACTCGCTCCAGCCTTCTGAATCTTGCAGATTGCTGGGCGTTTTTGGTGTGGTAACGGTGCTAATTGGCTTTAGCGGATTTACGCCTGCATAGAGGGAAAGGCAAACGGTCAGAATGACAACCAGAACCACGGCTTCGATCAAACCGACGATATCGGAAACGCCAGTATTACGAAATTGGCTGGTGAACGCAAACGGTCCAAACAGCAGGTAGCCGTGTGCCATGCCGATTTCCAGTCCACGACGCTGAGGCGACAAACCTGCCCGGTAAGCAGGCAGATTGTTAATCAAAGCCTTCGTGAACGCAGATGAATTGATCGGCGTTGCCAGGTTGCCAATCTGAGGATCATCCGCAGGCTTAACGACCTCCATATTGGCTTTTGAAGGAACGCTTGTCATGTTGATTTGTCTCCAGAAACTGCTTTATCTATGGAATGAATGGAATTGAGAACACAATTGGAAATTAAATCCCGCTTGGATCTTCGCGCTCGATGTAGATAAATAGAAATGCCATCGCCACAGCCGGAAACACCCAACCGACGATCGGAACCAGAATAGAAGGCAAGAAAGAAGCTGCCATGCTTAAGATCTCTCCTCGTTTACACAACGAATTCCTGTGCCAAATGTACTGTGAATTGAGTGCAAAAGCCGGACTGCTAAGAAATTTTAACAACCGGGAATTTGTGATCTAGAGAGAATGGGTAGACGAGGAGGGGTGAGGGCATAGGGAGATGAAGAGGGGGGTTAAACGTCGATCGAGTCGTAGGTGAACTGGGAGAGGGGCGGTTCGATCGATCGGGCTTCGACTGTTTTTTCGCTTTCGCGCTGGGTCATGATTTCGACGCTAATAGCTTCGACCTGTACTTCTAGGTAGCCCTGGGGCAGAAATAGCTCGATGCGGTTCATCCATTGTCCAAAGCCGTCAGGGGTAAAATCGGTGAGCCAATGGGGTCCGTCTAGCAGGAGGCGGCTCTGGCGATCGATCAGCCACAACTTGACCGCTAGCTTTGCCGGGCAGTCGGGCAACTTGACCAGCACCAGCGTTGAACTGCCGCTCATCAGGTTTTCACTGGGGAGACGCAGCACGGGAACGGGCAAAGGCTCGTCGGGTGAGAGGGTTAATCCGGACGTTGGGGGAGATTGGGACGCAGTTTGCCAGAACTTTGAGGGGGTCGAATGCTTTGCGGTTCCCCCCAGGGGCGGTTCCTTTGGAGTTGCGCCTCGCGCTAACTGCTGCATCGTTTCCATTTCTTCCCAGCCTTCATCAATGACAAACTCATCGTGCGCCAGGTGTGCGTCTTCACCGATCGGCTGAGTGCGATTTTCCTGGGACAACGGTTTGGGATCAAACACAGAGGTGATTGGCGATTCAATGGCGTTGGGTTCATTGGGCTGAGCAGGAATTGTCTGATCGGTCTGGAGAGCGGCAGAAAGTTGACTGTCGCTGGCAAGGGACTGTAAGCGCGACAAAAAACGCTGCTGCAAGTTGAGCGATCGAAAGGCGATGTCTTCGGGAGCGAGGGGAGCTTCTGAAGCAGACTTGCGAGGTTTCTGGAGGTCAACGTGCTGCCAATCGAGTGCTGGATCAGTGTCGTCAATGATGGGTTTACTGGACTGAGGCGATGTGGTGCCCGTTCCATTCTGCGGCAACCGGGCAGAAGGGGCATTTTGGGGCAGAGCGGTTTCAGTTGTTGAATCTGGCGATGCTTTGCTGACGAAATCCCTTTGAGTAGGCTCAATGCCTCTCTCGGCAACGCTAATTTCAGGAGAATGATTTGCCGTTCCTGATACCTCAGTTAGAAATAGCTCGGTAATAGAAAGGTTATCGATGACCGGAGCAGGCGTGTTTGCGGACTTCCCTGATTCTGTGGTGCTGGCTGGAACTGACTGGGATTCTTGCAGCGGTTCCTGAGGGGCAGGTTCTTGAGGAATGGTTTCTTGAGGAATGGCTTCCTGAGCAGCAGGTTCCTGAGCAAAGGTTGGCAACTCGATCGCCCGTCGCTCTTTAGTCGCTTCCTTCTGTTCAGGAGACATCGATCTCAGTTGAGGCGGCAATATCGATTGGGCAGGCTGAAACTGAACTGTTGGCGGCACGGTAGGTTGAGCAAAACCAGGCAGCTCTGAGGGCAGCGAAATGGCTTCCAGGGGTGGTAGTACGTCGGGCAAATCGGTAACGCTATTGCCGTTGCCTCCTTCGGAGAACTGCGAAGCAAACGATTCCAGCAGCTCATGCAGGTCGGTTGTAACTTTGAAGGACTGGCTGGTGATTTTCTCTGTGCCGCTTGCAGAAGTTAGCTCGACGATCGCTTCTCCCAGCACCAGGTAGGTTTCGTAGTGATGGGGAAGCGGCACCGTGCAGGTAAACGGGATCGGCAGCGCAGCCGGACTGAGCGGATAAACCAGGTCAAACAGCACCTGAGAATTTTGGGGCGCATAGAGCCGCACCCGTATCTGAAGCGGCAATTCTGGCGACTCTACGGTAGCTGAACCAATCTCGCCGCGCAGGATTAGAGCTTCGCTGCGCCGCACGACATACATTTCCTGTTCCAGATGCAGGCTGAGCAGTGGCAGGGCTTCGGACAGGATGACTTCCGGTGAAGGAATTTCGGAGCCTTCGCCCTCAGCAGAATTAAGCTGGGATTCAGCCAGAACAGGCTGCTCCGTATCCTCCAAAACCAGCGATGCAGCAGGCTGGAGAATTGGCGTTTCGACTGGCGTTTCGACCGGCGTTTCTGGGACAGCGATAAATGGGATAGCAAGGGGGGGTGATGACAAGGCAGCCGCATTCGAAAACCCAACGGAAAGGGTCGGGAGATGAGCAGCGGGTTGTGAGTCAAGTTCCCAAGCTTCCGCTTCCTCAACGATCGGCAAGACTTGCAGCTTCACGCCATACTGCCAGCCTTCGCCCATCATGTCTGCCATCAGGTCGCCTGTGCAGTAGAGTTCCCAGTCCCCCGGCTGAAGCTGGGTAAAGGGCATAATCACCACCAGGCCATCCTGATTCGTGCAGCCTGATCGCTTCTGGGTACGGCGGACTGTTACAGCATCGGTGAGGACATCATGAGCAATCCGAATTTCGATCGGGGTATTGATGCGGCTAGAGCGACCGACCACGCGATATCGCCCCTCCAAAATTTCCA
This sequence comes from Leptolyngbya sp. FACHB-711, assembly GCF_014695615.1. Lineage (NCBI taxonomy): Bacteria > Bacillati > Cyanobacteriota > Cyanophyceae > Leptolyngbyales > Leptolyngbyaceae > Leptolyngbya > Leptolyngbya sp. FACHB-711. The sequence continues at coordinate 468 of NZ_JACJOR010000533.1, read as the reverse complement.
CCGTAGGAGATTCCAGTGGCAGCCAAGAGCGATCGCCATCCTTTTGCAGCAAAAATTCCCAGAACGCCATGTCCAATCCTCTTATGTCCCTTATGTTCGAGATGTCCGAACTAACTTTCAGATTCAGCCGAGCCTACGGAAGAAAAGATTACACGATCCACAAGGGAATTGGACTTGTTGCTGCCATTTGTTAACCAGTAACTCCCCTGCGCTCAGCAAATCGTAATCTGTTTTGCCTTCGATGAAGATTGTTGAAACAGGGCTGAGAGCTTGTCAAAGCTTGTACTGTTCCCCCTAAAGATGTTTCCGGGTTCGCGATCGTGATCCGAAAGCCCTCCTCCACAAACGGCAATGGGCGTACCCCTCTCTGATTAACTTCTGATTAACTACTGCAACGAGCGCCCTAAATATCCAGATAGTCTACACGGTTCCCCGACAAATCGCCGAAAATTACCCGCTAGCCCAACA
>NZ_JACJOR010000532.1:0-1932 GCF_014695615.1 Leptolyngbya sp. FACHB-711 | reverse complement strand
TGGAAATCGTGGCAGCTCATTTGTTTTGTGTGACGCGGGATTCGGATCTAGAACTCGAAGAAGATCAAGCCGATGATTTGATGGAGGCGATCGAAGAAGAGCTTCGCAAGCGGCGGATTGGCGGCCGGGTGGTTCGCCTGGAAATCGAAGCCAGTGCGCCCAATTACTCCCCCGATCGTTCTGTCGCGGGAGCTGCCTTACAACGCCTGAAGCAAATGCTGATGGAAGAACTGGAGCTGACCGACCTGGATGTTTACGAACTGGAGGGCTTGCTTTGTTTGCGGGATGTAATGAGCCTGACCACGCTGGCTCTGCCTGAGCTAAAAGAACCTGCCTGGAGTCCGACAATTCCGCCTGTGCTGCGGCATGGGACTGAGCGATCAAAAACAAGCAAAGAAGGGCAGGACATTTTCTCGATTTTGCGACAGCGAGATATTTTGCTGCATCATCCCTATCACTCGTTTAGCGCATCAGTGCAGCAGTTCATCACCCAAGCGGCAAACGATCCTGAAGTGCTGGCAATCAAGATGACGCTGTATCGCACCACAGACGATTCGCCGATCGTCAACACCCTGATTATGGCGGCAGAAAAGGGCAAGCAGGTTGCGGTGCTGATTGAGCTAAAAGCCCGGTTTGATGAAGAAAAAAACATTACCTGGGCACGTAAGCTGGAAAAAGCAGGCGTTCATGTGGTGTATGGCTTGCTTGGTTTAAAAACTCACACGAAAATTATCCTGGTCGTGCGGCAGGAAGCGGAGCACATTCGTCGCTATGTTCACATTGGCACAGGCGATTATAACCACCAGACCGCTCGCTTTTATGCCGATCTGGGACTGCTGAGCAGCCGAGAAGACCTGGGCGCAGATTTGACCGACTTGTTTAACTACCTGACCGGCTATTCACGTCAGCAAACCTATCGCAGGCTGTTGATGGCTCCGGTAAATTTGCGCAATCGGCTAATTGCCCTGATTCGGCGAGAAATGCAGCACTGTCAGCAGGGCGGGTCGGGACGTATCGTTGCCAAGATGAATGCCCTGGTCGACCCGCAAATTATCGCTGCCCTGTACGAAGCTTCGCAAGCCGGAGTTCAAATCGACCTAATTGTACGCGGCATGTGTTGCCTTTGTCCGGGTTTGCCCGGCATGAGCGATCGAATTCGGGTAATCAGCATTATCGGTCGCTATTTGGAACACTCGCGCATTGTCTATTTCCACAATGGCGGACAGGAAGAAGTTTACATCGGCAGTGCGGACTGGATGCCCCGCAACCTCGATCACCGTATCGAAGCAATGACCCCGATCGATGATCCGCTCCTCGTCAAAGATCTTCAGGAGATTTTGGGCATTCTGCTCTCGGACAATCGCCACGCTTGGGAGCTACAACCGAACGGGCAATATGTGCAGCGTCAGTCGCGATCAAAGCAAGACGAACGAGACGCGCAAACCATTTTTATGCAGATGGCAGCCTCGCCTCTTTAGTAGACCTTATCCACCAGTAGACCTTTACAGTAGAGAAATTGCTCATTCTCTTCTGTAGTTTGCCTGCCCCATGTCCGATCAAGCTCAAACCCCGTTACTCGATGCCCTCAACGCTGCCGCCCTGCGCGATCGAGCCGTGTTTCATACCCCCGGACACAAACAGGGACAGGGCTCACCGCACAAATTTTCCCAGCGAGTCGGCTTCGCAATGTTGCAGGCAGACTTGCCCGAACTGCCCGAACTCGATAATTTGTTTGCGCCCGAAGGCGTGATCGAAGCAGCGCAACGCCTGGCAGCAGAGGCATTTAGAGCGGAGGCAACCTATTTCTTGGCAAACGGCTCGACCTGCGGCATCGAAGCGGCAGTGCTGGCAACTTGTCAACCCGGCGATCGTCTTATCTTGCCCCGTAATGCCCATCACTCAGCGATCGCAGCCCTGATTCTGTCGGGAGCC
>NZ_JACJOR010000531.1:0-20352 GCF_014695615.1 Leptolyngbya sp. FACHB-711 | reverse complement strand
GGAAACCGGATTTAGTTTACTGGCAATCGGCTTATTAAGCTGGATGCTGATCTGGATGACCCAGCAGGCAAAAGCCTTGAAGTCCGAGGTGGAAGGCGCAATTACTTCTGCGCTTGGCAAAAGCGAAAACGGCGAAACTGGTACAGGCTGGGGCGTGTTTGGACTGATTGCGATCGCCGTACTGCGCGAAGGCTTCGAGACGGTTCTGTTTATCGCGGCAAAATTTCAGCAGGGCTGGCTTCCGGTAGTCGGAGCCGTGGCAGGGCTAGCAGGCGCAACGGTGATCGGCGTTTTGCTATTTCGGCTGGGTGTCAAGATTAACCTGCGGCAATTCTTTCAAACCATGGGGGTGCTGCTGTTGCTGATCGTTTCGGGCTTAGTCGTGTCTGCGCTGCGCCATTTTGATCGGGCAATCGGACTGCTGGCGCAAATCAATCCTGATACAAACTGGTGTATTGGTCAGGGGTCATCCTGTCTGCTGGGTCCGCTTGTATGGGATTTGAGTAGCATTCTGCCCGATCGTCAGTTTCCGGGAATTCTGCTGAAGGCACTCTTTGGCTATACGCAAACGCTCTATCTAGCGCAGGCGATCGGTTATATCCTGTTTCTAGCAATTGTGGGAGGGCTGTACGGTCGCAGTTTAACGGATCGCAAGCAATCTCCTCATTCAAATAAGACTGCTTCGGAGCAGAGCTAACTTAGCTAATCAAGCCAATCAAGCCAATCAAGCCAACAAAGCCAAAAAAAAGAGGATGGTTATCCATCCTCCTGGAAAGGCTATATGACTTTTTAAGCCACCAATTCGATCGCCTTAAATCTAGCGGCTGTGATAGTCCTGAAATGACTGATAGCCCTGATCAGCGCTGTAGAGATGGCAGCGATCGGTAATTTCTTGCATCAGTGCCCAGGAAAACTCGGTTTCGTAGAGATAGCTGCCCCAGTTTTTCCGCAGGCTCTCGTGTGCCATTCGCAAACGGTAGGACGGAATCGCTGTTGAGAGATGGTGCGGCACATGCACATTAATGTGATGGCAGAGCCATTCCACCCAGAAAGCATACTCGCAGTGAACCGTACCCGAAAGCTGAGCCAGTGCCTCGTGCCACTGATCCGGCTCCTGGAAGGCAATGTCGGGCATTGTGTGGTGAACTAGCGTAAAGGTGCTCATCCAGAAGTGATACACCAGCCAGGGCATTAGCCAGAACTTCACGACGCCCCAGAAGCCCGTTGTCACAAACAGCACGGGAAATGCAATCGCCGCAAACCCAATCACCACCAGCACCGAAAATTTGGCTTGTTCTCTGGCTTTACCCTGAAATTGCCGCCAATCAAAATGCAGCTTACCCCAGTGGCCGATCGACCCAAGCCACCAGAAACGACCACGTACCCGACGATAGATCCACTGCAGCGCAAAGTCAAACTGGGTGTAAACCTCTGGACGAAAAGGTTGCCACGCATTGTCCACGTCCATTTTGTTGGTGTACTTGTGGTGGTGGTTGTGCAGAATCCGCCAGGCATGAAAAGGATAAATCAGCGGCAGCATCAGGGTGTGTCCCACCAAATCATTTAACCAACGCTGCTTTGCAAACGATCGATGTCCGCAGTCATGCGCCAGAACAAAGAACCCAGTGAGGGCAGTCCCAGTAAATACCCACAGTACAGGCAGCAAAAACCAGGGAGCGACACTCAACCCCCAGTAGCCCAAACCCACCATTAACACGTTAAATCCAAGAGCAGACCACGCTTGCCGCATATCTTTTTGAAAGCACTCCCTGGGCAGAGTTTTGAGGATGTGCTTCAGACGCAAAGGATTGTCCTTGAGGGGAAGCTGCTTTGCATCGATCGGAATAGACGAGATTTGTTCAGGCGGGTTAGTCGATAGGGTCATGCAATTGTTAGAAGAAGGGAAAAACAAGTAGCAGGAATCAGCTTGCCCCACAAAAATTTGAGCAGGCAATCCTGAATTAGCGTATATTGTGACAAAAATCAGGCGGCAAAAACAAGCAAACGCCAGTCGTCCTTCAGGACGGGCATTCTGTCACAAAACTTAGTCAGCTTATCATATATTCGAAGCATCCATTTGAAAATCCTGACCGCCGCCAGCAAGTCAGCAAAATTGAGGTATCCTCAGAAAAAAATTGAGGAATCAGGCCATGAAGCCGCTCAAGCTGCTGTTTATCCGTCATGCTCAGTCGGTGGGCAATCAACAAAAACGCATGCAGGGGCACGGCGAATTTGAGCTTTCGGCAGAAGGCAAACGACAGGCAGAAAAGCTAGCGCATCGACTCCTAAACGAAGCCTGGAAGCCCTCTTGGGTCTACAGCAGCCCTCAAAAACGCGCCGTACAGACGACCGAAATCTTACTGTCGCGGTTTCTGGCTGAGCCGCTGCCTGCGGTGGTGAGCGATCTGGTTGATGATCTACTCGATCCAATCGAGCCTGGAATCGCTCTCTCAACCACGCAATCGATTCCCGTGGAATATGCCGACGAACTGCGCGAATTTCAAAACGGTATTTTTCAGGGCTTAACCTGGGCAGAAGCCAAAGCCAAATATCCTGAGCTTTGTGAACAGCTTGAAAACTCGACCGACTGGATTCAAATCCCTGGTGCAGAATCGCTCGAAGCCGCTCGCAGTCGTTCCCGTGCGTTTATGCTGCGACTGCTCGATCGCCACCAGGACGGAGAACAAATCTGGATCGTTACCCATAGCTGGATTATGCAGCACTTGATAGCCGAACTTCTGGGCTGCGATCGCTCCTGGAGACTGCATCCCCGCAATACCGCACTGTTTGAATTTTGGATCGATCGATCGCGCTGGCATCGCACCGACCAAAACCGCTTTAACACGGATTTATGGCAAATTCGCCGCTTTAATGACCATCACCATCTAGCGTCCAACCCTGTTTAGAGCATCTCCATTCAATTGATTTTTTTATTGATTTTTCCCTTATAGATTGATGGAGGAAAATTAATTTAGTGAATTTGATGAGCGGTTTGCATGAGAAGGCGACAAAATTCGGTAGAATTGCACAGCAAGATTTCCGATCGAATCAGGAGAGTTCTCAGTCGCTAGGGTTGGTCAGTGTGAGTCGAAATCAATCGGAATCGAGCAGGATTGCAATGGATTCACGTTTCTTGAGCAATTGATTTGCCCAAGTTAATCGCCCGAATTAATTGCCCAGATTCAATCTCCATTTATTACGGTAGAAAATACGATGGATGACATTGCAAGACAAGCACGCCAAGGCAGCGTCTCCGCAATCATTCAGATTCTGAACGAGAAGTTAGCCAGTTCTGGAGTGAGAACTAGAGCCGTTCTAGCTCAAGGGGTTTTGCAGCTTTTGTGTGAGGCGGCAAAGCCAGAGCAGCTTGAGCAGTCAATTCTAGTTCCCCAGGTGCAGCAGATTTTAGAGTCTATTCAGCCGAAGCACATTCGTCGGGTTAATATCAATAGCCGAATTGTGCGGGAACAGCAGTTGCTCTGGCTGGAGGAAATCAGCCGCGATCGCAATAAACAAGTGCTGTGGGCAGAAGAAATTACCCTGAAGAAACCCAACTTCTTCCAGCGAGTTGCGCGAGACTGGCAGGACAATCAGCCCGACCCGTCGAAACCCACATTACCAAAAGCTTCGGTCAGCCGCCTCTCACGAGAAAAGCAGCAGTTCTGGCGTGGGTTGCTGGGTGGAGCTGTGCTTAGCCTGGGCGTGCTGGTTATTGGCTGGCTTCTGTACGAGCGTCTTGTGCTCGATCGTGCGGTCAGTGCGTCGTCCCCTGCTTCGTCAGCCCAAACTAGTTCGGCAAGTCCGGCTGCGGCAGGCTCTACTTCGATCTCGACTTCCTCACCCTCGGCTCCTGCCAGCCCATCGGTGGCTAACTCAGCCTCATCCGACCCTTTTGCGGAAGCAGTCCGGCTGGCTGAGCAAACGGCTGCTTCTAGCCGGACTACTCAAACTTCGGCAGAATGGTTAGAAGTGGCGAGTCGCTGGCAAAAAGCGTCCGATTTAATGGCTCAGGTTGCCTCAACGGATTCGCGCTATGCCACGGCTCAAAATCGCGTTGAACAGTATCGGCAAAACAGTCAGATTGCGCTGGACAAAGCCGCGCAGACCCAATAGCCGCCCAATCGCCAGCGATGGATCGCAATGCCAATTGCTATGATGCCAATTGCTATAAGTAGTTTCGGGCACGTCTCAATCGATTCATGAATCTCAGAATAGGCAACGGCTACGATATTCACCAGCTTGTGAGCGATCGTCCTTTGATCCTGGGCGGTGTTCACATTCCCCATCATTTAGGGCTACTCGGTCATAGCGATGCTGACGTGCTAACCCATGCGCTTATGGACGCGCTCCTCGGTTCTCTGAACTTAGGGGACATCGGGCACTATTTCCCGCCGACCGATCCACAGTGGAAAGGCGCAGATAGCCTGATACTGCTGCAAAAAGTGAATGAGCTAATTCAGTCACGCGGCTGGCGCATTAATAATCTGGATTCGGTGATTGTGGCAGAACGTCCGAAGATTAAACCCCACATTCCCGCGATGCGCGATCGGTTGGCAACTGTGCTCCAGCTTGACCCCGACTGTATCAGCATTAAAGCCACGACGAATGAGAAACTAGGACCGATCGGGCGGGAAGAGGGGATTGCGGCTTATGCGGTGGCGTTGTTAATTCGGGAATAAGGGTGGATGGGTGAGTGAGGGGGATGAGGGGATAGGGAGATGGGTCTGCTTGAGTCGCAATCGGCTTGAACAGTGCGGGGTTAGACATAACGATCGGGGGGTTCGCTATAGTAGAAAGCGGACGTAAACGATCGTGAAGATAGATCGTGGAAAAAACTATGGCGATCGACCTGGCATTAAGTTCGAGTGTTTCAGCACAGGATAGAGACGCGCTACGGACAGTGTTTCAATCGTTGACTGTAACAAGCTGTCCCCGATCCTATAATTTTCACATGCATACCGTTCACTCAGATGGGCGGCTTCAGCCTCAGCAAGTGATTGCGCAGGCGATCGAGATTGGGCTGCAAGGACTGGCGATTACGGATCATCACAGCGTTGGCGGCTATCAGGTCGCGCAGCGATGGCTGGATCAGCGGCGCACTACTGACTCGGAAGCGGCGATGCCTCGGCTCTGGACTGGGGTAGAGATTAACGCCGGACTGCTGGATGTGGAAGTTCATATTCTGGGCTATGCCTTTGACCCGCAGCATCCGGCGATCGCCCCCTACCTGAATCGCGCAACGGTTGGGGGAGAAGGGTATCAGGCAGAACAGGTGATTGAAGCACTGCACCGGGCAGCAGGTTTGGCAGTTTTGGCCCATCCTGCCCGCTATCGGCGATCGCCCAAAGAGCTGATTCCGGCAGCCGCACAGGCGGGAATTGATGGGATTGAAACCTTTTATGCTTATGAAAATCCTTCTCCCTGGCAGTCCAGCCCCCGCCAAACGTCAGAGGTGCAAGCTCTGGGACAAGCATGTGGACTCCTGAATAGCTGCGGTACAGATACGCACGGGATGAGCCTGCTGCAACGCTTATAGGAGCACAGCTTGTTGTCAGGGGTTTGCTGTCTCTGAAGATGCCGGGGTTTCTGCGCTGCTAGAGGAATCTACGGGTTGCAGTTGTTCCTCTGGGCTGGCTGCGGTTTGAGAAGAGTCGTTCGCTGCGATTTGATCCGTTGCATCAGTCGGGCTGTCAGTCGGAACTTCCTCGACAGAAGCTGCATCAAACGCCCCAGAAGAACGCTTCATAATGATTGCCTCGTAGGAAACCACGCCAGAAATTTCGCTGTTGAGGCAGCGCGCCGCTTCACGAGACAGATCTAGCGATCGATCTTCAAAGTAGGGACCGCGATCGTTAATGCGTACAATCACCGCTTTGCTCGTTTCCAGGTTTGTTACCTTCAAGTAAGTATCAAAAGGCAGCGACGGGTGGGCGGCAGTCAGCTCAGTCTGGTCAAAGGTTTCGCCTGTAGCAGTTAACCGACCGTGAAAATAGGGACCATACCAGGACGCGGTTCCTTCCAGGCGATCGTCGGTGACCACCAGATCGTGCATTTGTTTCTGAGACTCGACCAGGCTCAGGGCGGGAACATTGAGTGCCGTTCTCAGATTGTTAATCCAGGTGATGGCTAATAGCTCAGCACTGCGATCGAGCTGCAACGCTAGTTCGGGTTCAACCCAGAAGATCGGCACTTCACCTGCTTTACCGCCCGGTGTGCCGTCGAGCAGGACAGGTTTTAGCGTTTGTGGGTCAAAGTTGTCCATCTGAATGACCCGTTGCAGGCGTTCAGCCCATTGTTCTGCTTGCTGCTGCGTGGGAAATTCGGCGATCGGCTTGCCGCGCACCTGCACCTGAAACAGCGAAGTCAGGGTGGATGGAAAGGTTTCTGTTGCTTCGCCCAAACAAGACGGTTGGGGAAAATCGGCAGCCTCAGCAGGAGGAACACCCAAATCGTCCAATCCCAGCACATTCCAGCGATCGACCTCTAGAGGCGGCGGATTGATTTGCACCACAGTCACCAGGGGAACCAGGCGTAGTGCTTCGCTGATACCCTTTGTCCAGCGCGAGAGGTGGTTCACGAGTTGCAGCAGGCGATGGGATACGGTGCTGTTAGCAGGATAAGTGGGCGCAGTGACGGGATGAGTCTGAAGCAGATCAAAGGGGAGTTGGGCAACTGAATTGCTCAGCTCAGGCAACGCAAAAGCAGCCGTGATTTTTGTGACGCCTTCTGCCGAAGCAGCCGAAGCAAAGGAACTTGATAGAAAGGAACTTGATAGAGCAGTGGAGTGAGGTAGGGCTGACTGGGAAAAGAGCGAATCAATTGCCCTATCAGAAGAACTGCTGTGCAACATTAATTCCTTCACCGGAAACCTTACCAGCGGAGGCTTTACCAGTGGAGACTTCACCGTAGACGGAGCCTGTAATAGAACGGCAACCAACGGGGAGCTATATTGACTTGAAACCGATGCATGAGGCACTGGGGGAGAGGCATGAGCTGCTCTCAATAGAGCCTGTGTAAATAAACAACTACCAATCCAGGAAACAATCCACAACCAGGAAAACAAATTCATGAATCAAACAGTGAATGCTGCGGTAGATGAGCGCTAGGAACTCACGCAGATGGAATCAGGACAAAAACAGAATTAAGCTTGTTAAGCGAATTTTGTAAAATTTAATAAAGAGACTACGGAACCAGTACCTCCTTCAATAAACTGCTTCACATCGAAGACCATAATTGAGACCATAATTTTAGGAAGTACGGGCTGTCAACATAGGAGTCAACATAAACCATTCTAATCAATTACTCTCCTTTCACAAAAATCTCTTCCTAACGTTCTTAGAGATTATTAAAAAATGTCACATCTAAACGCAACTTCTCAATGGGATAGATTATTGCTGAATCTGGGCGTTTGGGAAGGATCATTTACCCGTCTTCAGACGGATGGTAGCGTACAAGAAGATGTGCGATCGATCATTACGCTAGATGGAATCAACAACAATCAAACCGTTCGCCAAACGATTCAGCACTTTAATGCAGACGGAACACTTCAGCAAAACAAAGTCCTGGAATACTCTTCGTTGAACCGCAGTACACTGTTTTTTGAAGACGGAGCCTTTTCACAGGGGTCGCTTCAGTTTGGTCCTTTTGCAGAATTTGGAGCGGAGTTAGGCTTCATTTTGGGCGATCGACGGTTACGGCTGGTGCAGCTTTTTGACCAGGACAGTCGGCTTTCTAGGCTGACGCTGATTCGCGAACATCGGCAGAACACTTCCCCCGGTCATCGTCCGCTGCTGACGGTTGACGCTTTACTGGGCAATTGGCAGGGCGAAGCCGTTACCCTTTACCCGGACTGGCGTAGCCCCGATCACTATCCAACGCATCTCTCGATCTGGCGAGAAGCGGAAAGACTGCACCAAAAATTGACCCTGCCCCAAATTGAAATTGCCTCCAGCGCAGCGATTCAGGGTTCACGGTTGCTGTTTGACCAGGGAAGCTTTCCGATTCAGGTTTTGCTGCTGCCGGATGGAGCTTCTTCTAATACGCCCCTCACGGTTCCCAGAGATAAGCCCTTCTTGCTAGAGGCAGGCTGGCTAATTGAGCCAAATTTGAGACAGCGCATGATTCGCAGCTACGACGCGCAGGGCGGCTGGAGCAGTCTTACTTTGGTGACAGAGCATCGAACCCCATCCGTGTTGAAGGTTGAATCAGGGTTGGAAGTTAAAGAGCCTCAAAGGTTGCCGTGAATCCGTCCAGCGTCATGCAGGCTTCGATAAATTCTTCGACATCATTGACGTTCTCAAGCTGATATTCCATAATTCGCCGCTCATCATCTTTCATTTTCTTAGAAGCCAGTAGTGTTGTTGGATACTGCTCGGCGATCGTCTTAAACTCAGTGCCATGGTCACGCCAGCTTGCCGCAGAACACTGAATGATTACCCGCCACATATTTGTTCTCCGTTAAATAATTCATCTCAATCGTGCGTCAGCCCTCATTCTGCCATCGATCGAGGCGTTTAATATGTCGTTTAGTCCTTAGTGCGATCGTCCTTCCTGCATCAACTTCACGCTGACATTGGCATTCCCGATTGTATTCACCGTCTCGTCTGATCGAATTACCCTGTCCAATGGCTGCCAGAATGTTTATTTTGCTACACAATCATAAACAGAGCACTCAAAACAGAGAATTCTTATTGCCTTTTTTATGTCTACCTTAGCGACGCTGACCCAGTGGTTGACAGGAGAATTCGACAATCAGGCTCAAGCCTTCAATCAGCCAATCTGGTTTGTGCATCTGCGGCTGTGGCATCGCCCTTTTCCGATCGCCATTGACGGACATCCCACCCTTTTTGCAGAGCAGGCAAACGCACTGTATCTCAACAATCCCTACCGGCAGCGGGTGTGGGTGCTGAAACCGACCGAGCAGCCCGCCCAGTTTCAGGCGCAGTATTTTGGCTTTCGTCAGCCCGATCGCGTGCGCGGCGCAGGATTAAATCCTGAACTTTTGAAGCGAATTACTTTAGAGGATCTGGAGCTCCTTCCTGGCTGTTGCCTCAGCATTCAGTTTCAGAATGACTGCTTTACAGCTAGCCCAGAACCGGACACAAAATGCTGCTTTCAGTACAACGGCGAAACTCGTCAGGTCGTATTAGGGTTTGAAGTCAGTGTCGATCGCTTTTTGAGTCTCGATCGGGGCGTTGATTCAACCACAGGACAGGCACTGTGGGGCGCAGTGATGGGAGCCTATGAATTTCAGAAAATTAAACAGTACTCCAGCCAAGAATAAACTTCTGGAACCCCACTGACATTCGCGATTGCTAAAAGATAAGTTCGATACCCGTAATCCTTCCTGATGCAAAGATACTTAAGCAGTGGTTCAAAGAAAACTCGGTGAGATGGGAGATGAGAGATGGGAAGGTGGGAAAATGGGGAATCGGAAGGTTGTTGATCAGACATTACGCTGAGTTCTTGAACCTCGTCGATCGCCCCCTTCACCGCTTTATCTATCAATTGAACACAATTGAACAATTGAAAATTCGCACCTCCTCATCCCCTCACCCTAACTCAACACCCAACTCACCAGCGTCCGCACCGGAAATCCTGTCGCTCCAGCATTATTGCAGCCGTTTTCTTTGTCTGCCCAGACAGGTCCAGCGATGTCCAGGTGCGCCCAAGGGGTTTCTTTGACAAACTGCTTTAGGAAGAGTGCTGCGGTAATTGCGCCGCCCGGTCGGGGTCCGGTATTTTTCATGTCGGCAACGCCTGACTTCAGCCCGTCGAAATATTTTTCTTCCATCGGCATCCGCCAGAATTTTTCGCCTGCGGTTTCGCCCGCCTGGGCAAGCTGATTGGCGAGCGACTCATCGGCTGTCCACATTCCGGCAATGTCATCGCCTAGAGCAATCACACAGGCTCCGGTCAGGGTTGCCAGATCAACGATCGCATCCAGTTCTAGATTCTCGGTGTACACCAGCGCGTCTGCTAGCGTTAGGCGACCTTCGGCATCGGTGTTGTTGACTTCGATCGTCTTGCCGTTAGAAGCAGTGAGAATATCGCCGGGGTGCATGGCGTGACCGCTGATCATGTTCTCGGTAACGGCACTGATGAAATGCACTTCCACATCTGGCTTGAGTGCGCCAATCGCCTTAGCTGCGCCCAGTGTAGCCGCTGCCCCGCCCATGTCGGTTTTCATCATTTCGATGCCGCTGCCTGCCCCTTTGACGTTTAAGCCGCCGCTATCAAAAGTGAGTCCTTTGCCGACGATCGCCACTCTCTTCCGGGGCGTACCTTCGGGACGATAAGTGATGTGAATAAACTTAGGCGGCAGGTCAGAGGCTTTTGCCACTCCCAAAAATGCACCCATTCCCAGCTTTTCGCAGTCTTCCTGCTCCAGAATCTGGATGTCCATGCCGTACTCACGGGCGATCGCTTCGGCGGTTGCTGCCATCACAGGCGGCGTCACAATATTTGCGGGAGCGGCAACCAGTTCACGGGCAAGAATCACGCCCAAGGCAATTTGGCGGGCACAAGTCAGGGCAGCGTCTTGACCGCCCAAACCCAATAGCTCAATCGTCTCCAGCTTTGATCCTTTCTCTTCGGTATCCGACTTAAACCGATTGTCCTGATGCAGTGCCAGTTCAATGCCTTCGCCGATCGTCTGTGCGGTTTGTACACGGTCGCTGTTCCAGACGGGCAGACTGATTCCTAGCGTTTTTGCTTTCTCCCGCTTGCCCAACCGAGCCACAGCGGCAGCCGATCGCCTGAGGGTGTCTAGCTTTAGTCCGTCTGCTTTGCCCAAACCAACGATCGCGACTTTTTTAGGCAATGTTCCGGTGCGCGTAACTGCCGTACTGCCTTCTTTCCCCTTAAACTCGACTTCAGCAATTAGCTCAGACAGGACGCCGTTAAATTTGCGATCGAGTTCTGCCAAATCGCCAGATAGCTCAACGTCGTCTTCAAACAAGCCAATCACTAAACAATCGCCCGACCACTCTAGCCGGGGTGTGTCAATTCCTCGAAGCTCCATGCTTGACATCACCTGAAAAGAACTTTCCTCCAGTATTGCGTATTGTTTTGAGTTTGGATCTCCGTTTGAACCTCGTTCGTGAACCAACAGAACTCATCGTTATCAATCAACAAAATTCTGCTTACAGATTGGTTAAGCGGTCGCAACTGTCCCACATTGCCCCTAGGCCCGCATTGCCCTGATTGGAATAGGCTTCCCGATCGTTCAAAGCCTTCTAGAATTGAGGGATTTAGGGAGCCAGCAAACCTCAAGCACTAAACCCAAAAACTTCTCGTTTCCCCGGTAGAAATGGAGGGTGAGGGGGCAGTTCGGATCGCAGCTTTAGTTTTCAAATATCCGCTTCGTAAACATCACCGCGATTCGCTCAGCATTTGTTAAAGTGACTGAAGTTTAACTGTCCTCTTCCCCCAGCTTCATGCTCAAGCTCCCCAAAAAGCAAGTGCTGCTGACGGCGATCGGTCTAACCGTGCTGACAGGTGCGACTGCCTCCGCCCTGACGCTGACCGGAAAAATTCGCCATGTACCCTTGATCAGCTCCTGGTTTCAATCTTTTGAGTCGATTCCAGCACAATTAAATTCGGCTTCGTTCAATTTGACTTCGGCGCAGGACTCAGCGGTTTTGCCTCTGGCAACTCAAGCGGCGGCAGAACAGGCGGCAAAGCTGGAAGCAATTGCTAAGGGTTCCCCTTCGATCGATCGAAGTCGTGCCCGCTATTTACTGGCAAGCGATTTGATTCAGCAGGATCATGGCGGTAAGGCACTGCCTTGGCTGAAGGGACTGGAAAAAGAGTACCCTGTGCTGGCAGCGCAGATTTTGGCAAAGCGGGCGCAGGCTTACCGCGCAACTGGGAACTCTGCCCAAGCTGAAGCGACCTGGAAGCAGCTTGTCGAGCAATACCCTAAAGCTCCGATCGCTGCAGAAGCATTGTTTCAGTTGGGCAAGCAAAATCCGCAGTTTTGGGATCAGGCGCTTGACCAGTTTCCGGCCCACCCCCGCAGCGTTGAAATTGCGATCACGCGATTAGAGAAAGAACCCAACCAGCCAGGAATGCTTCTGCTGCTGACACGTCACGCAGTCTATCTGCCTAATATTCGCGGCATTCTCGATCGTCTAAGAACCGAGTACGCCCGTCAACTCAAGCCTGAAGACTGGGAGGCGATCGGCTTTGCTGCCTGGGAAAATGGGCTGTATGGCAGTGCGGCTTCTGCCTATGCCAAGGCTCCAAATACGCCGCTGAATTTCTATCGGGCGGGACGAGGGGCGCAGCTTAACGAACAGGGGCAAACTGCTTACAATTTCTATAATCGCCTGGTTCAGGCTTTTCCCGATGCGAAGGAAACCGGGATGGCACTGGTGCGTCTGGCTGACCTGGCAGAAACCCCGCAGGCGGCGATCGGCTATCTCGATCGAGCCATCAACCAGTTTCCCAACGAAGCAGCGGAAGCTCTGCTGAAAAAGTCAAAGCTGCTGCAAGCGATGGGCAGCAATGAATCGGCTCTAAAAGCCCGACAGTCGATTCTCACGCAGTACAGTGCATCGGAGACGGCAGCCGAAATCCGTTGGGAGCAGGCAGAACTTAACGCCAAAAAGGGCGATGCTCAGGCTGCCTGGGAATGGGCGCGGCAGGTTGTAGAGCAAAATCCTGACAGCGAACTCGCCCCTGAAGCTTCTTTTTGGGTCGGAAAGTGGGCAACTACACTGGGCAAACCGCAAGAAGCTGCGAAAGCGTTTGAATACACCCTGAGCCAGTACCCGCAATCCTACTATGCGTGGCGATCGGCAAGTAGTCTGGGTTGGGAGAACGTAGGCGACTTTTCCTCGGTTCGCACCAAGCAGCCCCAGGTTGTCAAACCCGAAATTCGTCCCGATTTGCTGGCAGGCTCAGACGCGACTAAAGAACTATATCGGCTGGGTCAAAAACGCGACGCCTGGTCGCAGTGGCAAGTGGAATTCACGAACTATCGTCAGCCCACTGTGGCAGAACAATTTACCGATGGACTGCTGCGCCTTGGTGTGAACGACAATCTAGACGGCATCTATATGCTCTCCAGTCTGGGGTGGCGTGACTCCGCTGCTGAAAAAGCAGAGGCAAAAGCAATCAAGCAGCAGCCCGCTTACTGGCAAGCACTCTATCCGTTCCCATATCTGAAGCCGATCGAGCAAGCCGCCCAACAGCAGCAAATCAACCCGCTCCTGATCACTGCCCTGATGCGCCAGGAATCCCGCTTTGAACCGGAAATTGTTTCTGTGGCAGAGGCGATCGGCTTAATGCAAGTCATCCCGGAAACGGCGGAGTGGGTGGCAAGCCAGATTAACCTCAAAAACTACAATCTCAAGAATCCAACCGACAATATCAAAATCGGAACCTGGTATCTCAACTACACCCATCGCGAATATCAAGACAACTCTTTGCTTGCCGTTGCCAGCTACAATGCGGGACCGGGTGCTGTTGCCGAGTGGGTGCAGGAATTTGGGGCGATCGATCCTGATCAGTTTATTGAACGCATTCCCTATCCCGAAACTAAGGGGTATGTTACTTCGGTATTAGAAAACTACTGGAACTATCTACGAATTTATAACCCGGAAGTGTCTGCAAAGCTGGCTCAGTTTTCTGAAAACCATGCTGTGCTTCATCGCAATTAATTCAGTTACTGAAAACCTGGAAGAACCGGGTCTGGATCTGACCCTAAATAAAACTCGACTAACAAAACTTGGCGTTGCTGAATCGAAATATGAAGAACCCAAGTGAGCTCCTGCATCGCCCCCTAAATCCCCCAATGCTGGGGGACTTTGAAGAGTAGTTCCCCCCAACTTTGGGGGGCTAGGGGGGCGAATCAATACTTAAATTCAGCAACGCCCCAAACTTGACCAACAACTAAGGTGCCAGTTCTCAAGTCTCTTTCACCCAATCACAAACGATTTGCCTGATGACGGTGTGAAAAAACCTGAAATCTGACACCTGATGACTCAATGAGCCAATGTCTTGATTTGTTCGCCCTAGTCAGCGGTTGCCAGCTCGGTTGCGCCGCGAGTCCGGCGACGAGTCAGCGAGTTAAACAGCATTTGACCGATCGCCTTAATCAGGTTGCCTTCCAACTCGTTGAACAGCTTCATGTTCATACCAAAAGCATCATTGGCTTCTTCCACAATGCGATCGGCGGTTGCTTCATCGATGGGCAGTTCGTCCAGTGTTTGGCGATACTTTGCCTTGAATGCCTTCTCGTCGGAAATGTCCTGGAATTCGTAGAAAGCCGTGCCTTCACCTTCAGCCAGGTTCATAGCGCGCTGCGCAATGTTCTTGAGAATTTGTCCACCAGACAGGTCGCCCAGATAGCGCGTGTAGGAGTGGGAAATCAGCAGTTCGGGGCTGTTGTTGGAAATGTCACGAATGCGCTGCACATAAGCTTCGCCTGCAGGGGAAAGCTCGATTTGCTCTCGCCAGTTGTTGCCGAAGTAGTAGCGCATGTCTTGTTCCAGACTCGCTTTGCGGTTCAGCTCAGAAAAGTAAATTTTAGAAACAATAGGGTGTTCCCGGTGACGCTCCATTTCTTCTTCCATCGCGGAATACACGAAGTAGAAGTTTGCTGCGAGCTTGCGGTAGGAATTTTTCTCTACCACGCCTTTGAGAAAGCACTTCACAAAACCGACGTTTTCCGCCATCGTATGGGCTTTTTTCGTACCCTCTCTGAGCTTTGTTGCGAGATTACTGCTCATGCTAAAGTTCCTACTCAACGTCTCAATTAAGGTTTGATATGGATAAACGGGTTACCGAATTTCGGTGACTGCACCTGAGAACACGAGGTGCTTGAAGGAAAAACTATATCGAAAGGCGCACCTAGATTGTTACAGTAAACTGATTTGATGAGCGTTTGTGTTAAAAATTCTTACGCAGGTGGGATGATCGGTTGCAAAAATTAAAATTTACAAGGGGAGTGTTTTAAGAATCCAGGGCTTGAGAGCTGAGGAAAACGATTCAGTAGAACCATAATGAAAACTATCTTAGTAGAACCATAATGAAAGGAGCTAACTGAGAGCCAACAGCGATGAGGCGGAAACAATGAGGCAAGAAAAATGAGGCAAGAACGATCGTGACACAACGGGCACTGCTGCTAATTAATCCTCACGCTCGTCGCGGAGCGGCATCTAGCGCACAGGTCAAACGATCGCTCGAAGCGCAAAATCTTGATTTGACTCCGGTTGAAGCCACGCCCGATCGCTTTCCAGACGTGATTCGGCAATATCAGCATCAGGTGGACTGCGTGGTGATCGGCGGCGGAGATGGCAGCGTGAATGCGGCGATCGAAGGACTGCTGCAAACTCAGTTGCCTGTGGGAGTATTGCCGCTGGGCACAGCCAATAATCTGGCGCGAACGCTGGGAATTCCGACGGATTTGACGGAAGCCTGTGGGACGATCGCTCAGGGTCGAATTCAGGCAATTGATCTGGGCTGGGTGAATGGGCACTACTTTTTTAACGTGGCAGGGATAGGGCTGAGTGCCAGCATTAATCGCCAGGTCGAGAAACACCTGAAGCGCAAATGGGGCGTGGTTGCCTATGCGGTGACTGCCCTGAAGCTCATTTTGAAACAGCGACGGCTCCGTGCTGAAATTCACTGCAATGGCGAAGTAATTCGCGTCAAGAGTTACCAGATTACTGTGTGCAACGGGCGATATTACGGCAGCGGTTTAACCGTAGCGGCAGATGCAGCAATCAACGACCAGCGACTCGACCTGTGCAGCATGGAACTTCAGCACTGGTGGCAAATTTTCTGGCTACTGCCTGCCCTCACACGCGGACAATATGCTGCAGGACGCGGGGTTCGGATTTTGCATAGCCAAGAATTCATGATTTACACCCGCATTCCAACCGCGCTCGATACCGATGGCGAAATTACGACCGAAACCCCGGCTCAGTTTAAGGTGATTCCCCAGGCGATTCGCGTCTTTGTGCCTGGGAATTAAAATCTAAATACTGAGCTTCCAATAAGTCTTACAATGTCTCTGCCAAAAATCTCCCTGCAAGAAGTTCAAGAGCTTGCCCTGCAATTATCGGCGAGCGATCGGCGTACTCTCTTGCAGTTCATTACCGAGTCACTTGAGGATGTGCCTGAGCATCCAAATGATTCATCGGCATCATTAGCTCCGATCGAGGCTCTTGTGAGGAGTACTGCTTCAACAAAAAGTCAAGCACGACGGGCGGCTGCAATTCGCCAGATGGGCGGACTCTTAAAAACCGACCAGCCAACTCCTACTGATGCTGAAGTTCAAAAGCTGCTAGAGGAACGACGGATAGAAAAATACTTGCAATGAAAATTTTGGTAGATACAAACATCATTCTGGATTTTCTGCTTGAAAGGGAGCCGTTTTTGGAGGATGCAGCCGCTTTGTTTCAGGCAATTGAATCAGGACTGGCGATTGGCTATGCGACAGCGACTACTTTGACCAATATTTTCTACATTGCAAGGCGCCATACTCAAAGCATTGAGCGAGCAAGACAAGCGGTTAGAACAATATTGGCAGTAATGAGAATTTGTCCAGTTAATCGTGCTGTTCTGCGACATGCTCTGGAATTTGAAATCCCAGATTTTGAGGATGCTGTGCAAATTGCCTGTGCATTCGACCGAAGATTGGATGCAATCGTGACGCGCGATTTACGTTTCGCTGCCTCCCCAATTCGAGTGCTAACTGTTAGGCGGCTTCTTGAGCAGCTTGTCCCAACGGAGTAGGAAATTACCGCTGAGAGATTGGTTCCGAAACGCCCTGGAGTGCCTGAATCGATCGCCGTTTACGCCAGGTTCGCCAGCGAATATCGTGGAACAGGGTGTAGAAGCAGGGAATGATGATTAGCGTGGGCAGAGTGGCAACGGTGAGTCCGGCGAACACGACGACGCCTAATGGCTGCAAGAATTCTGAGCCTTCGCCAATGCCCAATGCCAAGGGAAACATCCCGATGACGGTGGTAATGGTGGTCATCAGAATCGGCTGAAGACGCTCTGGTGCAGCCCGCAGGATTGCCGTATAGGGGTCAGCTCCCTCCTCAGCGCGGATCTGGTTCGCTAGGTCGAGCATAATGATTGCGCTGTTCACCACAATTCCCACCAGCAGTACGGCTCCCACAGCTACCGTCGCGCCGATCGCCGTATTCGTTAAAAACAAGCCCAGGATACCGCCCGCCAGAGCCAGCGGAACCGAGAGCATGATCACCAGCGGATCGATCAGCGAATTGTACTGCACTGCCATCACAGTAAACACGAGGAAAGAAGCTAGTCCACCTAATAGAATTACCGCGTCCTGAATTTGCTTTGATGTTTCCGCACTGGCACTGGGCAGGAACGACACGCCTTCCGGCAACTGAAGCTGACCGATAATTGCATCTTTCTCAGCAATGGCATCACCCAGGCTTGCCCCTTCCGAAAGGTTTCCGGCAATGAGAAACACCTGCCGCTGATTGATGCGCTGAATCTGTCCCGGAGCTTGCCCGGACTCGATCGTTGCCACTTCTTCCAGACGTACGAGGCGATTGTCTTCTGTAAATAAAGGAATGCCCCGCAGTGCTTCTGGTCGCTGGATTGCATCAGATGGGATCTGCACCCGCACATCAACCAACCGTTCGCCCCGCTGAAGCTGCGTGGGAATGCTGCCTTCAATCGCCGTCTGAATGGTTTCACCGATATCCCGTGCCGAAAGCCCCAGAGCAGCAGCTCTTTCCCAATCTGGGCGAATCTGCACTTCTGGTTGAGGTGGGTCAGCATCCGGGCGATAGCGAGCTAGTTTTGCTTGCTGATCCAGGGCAGCTAGAATTTGCGCCCCTGCCTGCCTGAGCGTTTGTTCATTGTCTCCCTGCAATGCCAAGTCAATATCGCCGCCGCGCACCGGAGAGTTGTTCAGTACCAGACCCCGCACTGAGTCTGGGGATAGCCTTAGCCGCGTATCGACCAGATTGAGCTTTCGGAGTTCGCCGTTCATGCGATCGACAAATGCCTCAATATCAGTTCCCGGTTTCAACGTAATACTGCTGGAGCCGCGCAAAGGGTTCTCGCTTGTGTTGCTGCCAAAGAGGAAACCGCCCGAAGTGGTAAACACAAATTGCGTCTCCGGCTGTTGCTGCATCAGCTCGTTCACTGCCTCCATGACCTTGCGGTTGTCTTCTAGAGGTGTTCCCGGCGGAAACTGAGCAATGAGTCTTGCCTGTCCAGTATTGATGCGCGGCAAGATTTCCTGTGGAATTCCCCTTGCCATAAGCACGCTACCACCGCCGAGTAAGAGAACAACAAGGACGATCGCGACCACGCGATGCTGAAGCACCCGCCCCAGAAAGCGACCGTAGAGCACCGTTGCATCCTCAATCCGCCGCCGAAAATTTCGCAGCAGCCAGAAGTCGCCCACCCGACTCGACCACCGCACCGCCAGCAGGCGAGAGGTAAGCATCGGCACGACCGTCAACGCCACGACCAGCGAAGCCGCCACTGCAAAGCTCACGGTTAGAATCAGCTCATTAAATAGCAGCGAAATAAAGCCGCCAATAAGCAGAAACGGAATCACGGAAACAAGGTTTGTGGTGGTGGCAGCCAGCAGAGCTGACTCAAGCTGCTGACTGGTGCGCTCTGCTTCATCAATAATCTGGGCACGGGACTGCTTGGAAGGGGCAGGGTGATGTCCGTTGCCATTCTCCTCTCCGTGGGAATCTCCGCTGTTGCGAGACGTACTAACCCCTTTGACAATGGTTTCCAACATTACGACTGAGTTGTCAACCACCATTCCCACGCCCAACGCCAGCCCTCCCAGACTGAACACGTTCATGGACAAGCCAAACACTCCCATCAGCATAATGGCTACCAGCGACGCCAAAGGAATCGCTAGCACGATGATCAACGTTTGCCGCAGCGACCCCAAGAACAGCAGCACGGCAACTCCCGCTAATGCTGCCCCACTCAGACCGGAAGAGGTCACGTTAGAAATCGAGTTGCGAATAAAGCGAGACTCGTCTAGCGTTGTTGTAATCTGCAAATCCTGAGGAATTACACCAGACGATCGCAGCGATTCAATCTTTTGTTTGAGGCCATCGACCACGGTAATGGTGTTTGCATCCGGCTGCTTCTGAACACTGACTTTAACCGCAGGTTCTCCATTAAGGGTGACAAAAACGCGTTGGTCTTCTGTGCTGTCGTTGACCTGAGCAAAGTCACGTAGATAGACACGCTGAGAGACAGTTTGAGGAAAGGTTTGTGAGCTGATTTGTGAATTTCCCTGTGAAGCGTTTTGTGAACCGGATTGAGATGCTGGACGATTCACATCAAACGACAAATTGCGAATTTCATCTGCCGTGCGAAAACGTCCGATCGTTCGCGTCAGGGATTCGGTGTTGCCGCCGGAAATGCGTCCGCCGGAGGTGTCCTGGTTACGGTCTTCCAGAGTCGTCAGCACATCGTTGAGACCGACTCCTAACGCTTGTAGGCGATCGAGATCCAGATTGATTTGCACTTCTTCTTGAAGTCCGCCTGCTACATCAATGCTGGCAATGCCCGGAACAACCGTGAGTTCTCGCGCCAGTTCTTCATCAGCGAAGACGCGCAAATCAACCCCCTGAAGCGTTTGGGACGTAAGGGCAAACTCGTAAACCGGCGACTGAGACGGGTCAAACTTAGATAACTCTGGCTGCTCCGCCGTATCGGGTAAATCCCCTCTTGCCCGGTTGACAGCAGCAGTCGCATCATTTAAAGCCTGGTCAATGTTTCCTCCCGGCTGAAAGTACAGGTCCACGCTGACCTGCCCTTCTCGCGTTTGAGAAACAACCTGCTCCACGCCATCGGTTGCCGAAAGAGCCTGCTCCAGCGGGCGGGTAATTTCATCCACTGCCACCTGCGGCGAAATGCCCGGAGCCTGCACGCGCACTGACACCCGGGGATAAGTGATCGACGGCAGCAAATCAACCGGGAGCCGCACCAGGAAAAACACGCCCAGCACAATTACCATTAGCGTCAGCATCAGGGTGCCAACATGTTGCCGGATTGAAACCGAACTGATGCTAAAGGCTTTCCGCGAAGGCTGGAAATTTGGCGATCGTCCATCCTGGGTCATTGCGACTGTCCCCTTTCTGACAAAATACTGAACTGCACGGGCTGCCCTTCCTTAAGCGGCTGGCTGCTCCGCACCACAAAGGCTTCACCCGGCTTTAAACCCGATCGCACTTCAACCTTACCGTTTTCCCGGCTGCCAATTTCAATCGATCGCGCTACGGTTGTTGCGTCCTGTCCTTCGCCCTGCACCACAAATAAGGTCACTTTCGATCCGGCTGCTGCCTGCGCTGCATCGCTTTCTCCGCTCACGCT